>JAASTO010000097.1 GCA_021767245.1 Balneolaceae bacterium | reverse complement strand
CTAGCTTATGCCATTGGTGTAGCAGAGCCCGTGTCTATAAATGTGAATACCTATGGCACCGGAAAAATGAGTGACACCGAACTGGCGGCCAAAGTCAAGAAAGTGTTTGACTGCACACCAAAAGGGATCATTGATCGGTTCAACCTGAAATCTCCTATTTACAGACAAACAGCTGCTTATGGTCACTTTGGGCGCGAGCAATTCCCCTGGGAGAAACTCGATTACGTGGATAAACTGGCTTAGTTTTACTTCGCTGTGCAGCTCTATCATTCGTTCCAACGCATAGTGTGTGGAACGAGGCGGCAGGTGGGATCCTCAATTGATCTTACTTATGGCACTGTATTGGCTCATTGGGTCACAACTCTTCGCCTACTTACCCTAATAGCTTGCTCTGACGCTCTGCGTCGGAGCAACCACAGTCAATATTAACCCTGCTGCTTACCATCCCAATTCTTTCTATTCGACAATCTCCGCTTTTCTGTTATTTTCCATCGATTCTTTAACTGATGAATTCATGGAAAACGAAATTATACAATCAGCTTCGGGTCAGCCTTCCATAGAGGTGTTTGGCATTACCATCATGGAGCCGATGGTCACTTTTACTGATCTGTGGATCACCACGGTCTGTGTTTATGCTTTATTCAAGCTGATGCGACGGAACAAAAAGGGTAAGGTTCACCAATACATGCGCTGGTACTTTGGTATCATGGCGCTGGCTACTTTTTTAGGTGGAATTTTAGGTCATGCATTTCAATATGCGGTCGGGCTGGAATGGAAACTGCCCGGCTGGCTCATCAGTATGCTGGCCGTGATGGCTATTGAACGGGCATCTATCATGCATGCCCGGCCGGTGATCAATGAGAAGTTTGGCAAATTTCTGGAAATAGCTAATGTAGTGGAACTCCTTACATTTGCAGTGATCACCTTTTCTACTTTAAACTTTTTCTTCATTCAGGTTCACTCTGCCTATGGACTTGGCCTGGTTGTTCTTCCCCTTCACTTCCTCGTCTATTGGCGAACCCGAAATGAGGGTAGCCGTATTTTTTTCCTGACGGTTATTTTCGCAACCCTTGCCGCTTTCTTTTATACGAGTGAGATCGGCTTGCATACCTGGTTTAACCATCTTGATGTAGCTCACACCGTCATGGCTATCAGTATGTATTGCTTTTACAGAGGCGCCCGTAAGCTGGAAGTTTTAAAACCGGAGGATATTCGTGAAGAAAAAAGTACTTTAAGTGATACCATGCGCGATGCAATAGCTGGCCTTAAGAAAAACCTAAGGGGTGAACCGGTTCAACCGAATTAATTTACATCCGGTCCTCAAAATTTAAACTTAACATCAGCATCATGAAAACAATTACTACTTTGGTCCTTAGCCTGTTCTTGATCGGTTGTACCGGCGATACATCCTCCCGGGAATCGTTGACAGTGTTCACCAATGTGAATGTGATCCCTATGGATAGTGAACAGGTTTTAATGGACCAAACCGTGATCATTGATGGCGACCGGATCGTGGATGTGATACCCTCCAGTGAGATCACAGTGCCTGCCAGTGCCATGTTCATTGATGGAACCGATAAATATCTGATGCCAGGTCTGGCTGAGATGCATGGACACGTTCCCCCAACAAATCCCGGACCGAACGCACCTGAGTATTTTAATAAGGAATACGTTGAAAGTACTTTGTTTTTATACGTTTCAGCTGGTATTACAACGGTTAGAGGTATGCTTGGATATGAAGGACAGCTTTCCCTTAAGGATAGTGTGAATTCAGGGGCATACATCGGTCCGAATTTATATCTGGCCGGACCAAGTTTTAATGGTAACAGTATCTCATCACCTGAAGAAGCGAGAGAACGGGTCATTCAGCAACATGAAGAAGGCTGGGATCTGCTTAAAATTCATCCGGGCGTATCTCTTGAAGAATATGATGCCATGGTGGAAGCTGCGGATGAGGTTGGCATAACCTTTGGCGGACATGTTCCTGCAGGCGTCGGGGTGATCCATGCCATAGAATCCGGACAGATCACCATTGACCACGTAGATGGTTATGTAAGTTATTTGAGTCAGTTTGAAGACCAAGAAATGGAAGAAAAATTGGACGAATTAATTCGCCTCACCAAAGAACATAACGTGTGGATCGTCCCAACCATGGCGCTCTGGGAAACCATCATCGGGGCAGCCGATTATGAAACTATGAGAACCTATGATGAACTGAAATACATACCGAAAGGCGTAAAGCAGAATTACTTCGACTTTGCGGAAAATCCTCAAACCGGATATACGATTGGAGATCCAGCTGAACAGGCACAACTCAGGTCACGGATCCTCGGTGAAATGAATAAAGCGGGAGTAAAGATCCTGATGGGAACCGATGCCCCACAACTGTTCAGCGTGCCCGGTTTTTCCATTCATCGTGAATTACCACACATGAAAGCGGCCGGGATGAGTAATTATGAGATACTGTTAAGCGGCACGAAAAATGTAGGTGAGTATTTTGCGGAAAAAGATCAATTTGGAACGGTTGCGGTGGGTCAGCGTGCGGATCTAATATTATTGAATGCTAATCCATTGGAAGATCTTTCTGTCATTAAAGAACATGACGGTGTGATGGTTCAGGGCAGATGGTATTCTCGAGAGATAATCGTTCAAAAACTTAAAGAGATCGAGACGTATTACTCCGAATAACTAAACTATGAGTTGAAGCAGGTCAGTTACCCAACAGGTCTCTGACCTTATCCTCAATTTGCTCAGTAACACCGCTTTTCAAGGCATCCTCTATAGCATTCTGAAACAAGGGCCTTAAGATCTCTTCCACACTTTGTTTTACAGTATTATTCCCATCACGACCAATGCCATTTATGGTCATATCCGATAGTGATACTTCAGTTGATCCATCCCTGTTCAGGCTGCTGCTAACAACGATTTTACCATCACGGATCTGAAGGTAATCGATAACAAGCAAGGTTTCGGATTCTTCAGAATTCCCGCCCGAACCAACATCCATGTTTTCACTTAGTTTCTTGAGGTTGATCACCATTCCTTTCTGTTCAAAAAGGATTTCCGGGCCATCTATGATGATCTCTTTCACAACAACCTGATCGGATGCCAAAGACCAGAGGTCAACTTTGATCGATGCTTCCTGAATTAAAAGTGCCGGCACATCACTGAAATCTTTAGGGTTATGTATAGACAAACCGATAATGCTTCCACTTCCACCAAACAAAGATATATTCACCTTATCAACTGTTACGGCCGTTTGCAATAATTCGGAACCACTCTCCTCTATACTTGCTTTTACGGCTCTGTCCAGTGAGAAAGTGATAAGCAGTATGGTCAAAATCACCACAGTTACCAATCCGAATAAAACTTTTAACGTGTTCTTACTCATGGGCTTATATCTGTTTTATTCAGGTTAAAGATGAAACCTGGAATAAAGTTCCATTTTCCACTTTTTACGATTGCCCGCTTTACTACCTGCTCAATTTTTATAAATTGAGCACAGCTAATTTTAACTAACCGAAATCTTATGAATAAACCGATACGAAGCGTTTTTCTCGCGTTGGTTTGCGTATTGTTCTTTGCGGTGGAAGGGGTTACCCAGTCTACTCCTCAGGCATTTAAAGGTGCGCAGATCATTCCTATTTCAGGCGAGCCTATTGAAAATGGTGTTCTCGTAGTTGAAGACGGTAAAGTCACCGCAGTTGGTGGTCCTAACACCCGCATTCCACAAGGAGCCGAAGTACACGATGTTTCCGGACATGTTATTATGCCCGGCCTCGTTGACACCCACTCCCACATTGGCGACGGCGATGGCGGTGACCGTTCCGCAACCCTGCATCCCGATGTTCGCATCATGGATTCCATCGATCCAAGAAGCCCCTCTTTTAAAAGAGCCCTGGCCGGTGGTATTACCTCTGTAAATGTCATGCCCGGCTCAGGTCATCTGATGAGTGGCCAGACGGTTTACCTGAAACTGCGCAAGGCTAATGTCATTGAAGACATGCTGCTTTACACAGATGATGAAAAAACTATTTATGGCGGACTCAAAATGGCCAACGGAACCAACCCGAGGGGTAATCCTCCTTCTCCAGGTACACGAGCAAAAGCTGCTTCCATGGTTCGTGAGTTGTATATAAAAGCTCAGGAATACAAAGATAAGATCGAAGCCGCTGACGGCGATGAAAGTAAAATGCCAGCACGTGACCTTGGACTAGAAACCCTGGTTGAAGTCCTTGAGGGCAAACGCATTGTACATAATCATACGCACGAACATCAGGATATCCTGACAGCTATGCGACTTGCCGAAGAATTCGGTTATCGATTAGTACTTCAGCACGTCAGTGAAGCATGGAAAGTACCCGAAGAAATTGCCAACTCTGAACAAGTTATAGGCGCCTCTATTATTACACTCGATTCTTTTGGTGGAAAACTTGAAGCCGCTGAGATCAAGAACTCAAACGGAAAGTACCTGGAAGATGCCGGAGTATTAGTTGGGTTTCATACCGATGACGGCGTAACAGATTCCAGAATGTTCCTTCGGCACGCAGCCCTCGGAATTCGTGAAGGCATGAGCCGTGATGAAGCTCTCAGAGCCGTAACAATCGCCAATGCCATTATGATGGATATTGATGATCGGGTTGGTTCTCTGGAAAAAGGCAAAGATGCCGACTTCATCATTCTTGATGGTGATCCATTCAGTGTGTACACTCATGTTCAGGAAACCTGGATCGAAGGTCAAAAAGTCTGGGATCGCAGCAATGAGGAAGACAAGAAATATGCAACCGGTGGATATCAGATCTATCCCGGTACCATTCATACTCACCATGGTGAAGAAGGAGGTTTGAAATGAGATATTTAAAACAATTATTACTGATGCCGGCATTATTACTGGTATTCAGTTTTTCAACAGAAGCACAGATCGCTGTTAAAGGCGAAACCGTTTACACCATGGCGGGTGATCCCATTTCAAACGGTGTGGTTTTAATTAAAGACGGGAAGATAGAGCGTGTTGGCTCAGGTATTAATATTCCTTCAAACTATGAAGTATATGAAGCTAAAGTGGTCACACCCGGACTGATCGATGCTCATTCGGTCGTTGGCCTTGCCGGTCACCTGAATGTAGATGCCGATCAGGATCAGCTCGAGACGTCTAACCCCATCCAGCCGGAATTGCGTGCGATTGATGCTTACAATGCTCAGGAAGCTCTCGTTGGTTTTTTACGGGATAACGGAGTAACCACCGTTCATACCGGACATGGACCCGGTGCCCTGATCAGTGGGCAAACCATGATCGTTAAAACTACCGGTAACACGGTTAACGACAACCTGATCGAACCGTCTAAAATGCTGGCTTTTACCTTAGGTAATAATCTGAGCCGTGCGTTCAGCAAACCGGGAACCCGAGCCAAAGGGATCGCCATGCTGAGGCAGGAACTGATCAAAGCTCAGGCTTATCTTGAAAAAAGAAACAGCGGTGAGGATTACAGCAAGGACCTCGGAATGGAAGCCCTGGCTGACTTACTTGAAGGTGAGAAAACAGCCCTTGTTACCGTTCATAAAGCCAACGATATCATGTCGGCCATTCGCCTTCAGGAGGAATTTGGCTTCCCAATGGTATTGGATGGTGTAGCGGAAGCATACCGTGTCATGGATCAGATCAAAGCAGGAGGTTATTCTGTGATCATTCATCCGTCTATGATCCGTCCGGGCGGCGATGCCAAGAACGCTTCTATGGAGACCGCTGGTAAACTGTACAAAGCCGGAATCCCAATCGCATTTCAAAGTGGATATGAAGGATACGTTCCTAAAACACGCGTGGTTCATTACGAAGCCGGAGTGGCTGCGGCCAATGGTTTAGGCAAAGATAATGCCCTCAAGGTATTGACCATTGATGCTGCGAAGCTTCTGGGAATTGACAATCGTGTAGGTTCACTGGAGCGTGGTAAAGATGCCGATTTGGTTATGTACAACGGTGACCCGCTTGAGTATGTTAGTAATATCACCGGCGTATTTATCAATGGTGAAAAAGTGAAATGACACTTAAACATACTTATGAGTATACCATATAAAGTAGCTAAAGAGCCGGGAGAAATTCCGGCTCTTTTTGTTGATGCGTGGATGAAAAAAGATGCCGATTACCTCGCCTCCCTGTTTTCAGAAAATACAGAGTTTGTGAACGTGGTAGGCCTTTGGTGGCATAACCGTGAGGACATCAGAAAGGCTCATGCATTTGGGTTTGAAAAGATCTTCAGTGAATCGAATCTGAGGCTTATGGAAACCTCCGTAAAATATCTGAACAAGGAGGTCGCTGTGGTTCATGCCCGTATGCGGCTGAAGGACCAAACACCCTCTATGGCAGACGAGACTCCATCGATCAGGCAAAACATCTTTAGTTTTGTGGTAAAGAAATCTGAAGATAAATGGATCTGTGAATCTGCCCACAACACCGATATCATTCCCGGGGCTGATACTAACCTTGTGGATGAAAACGGAAAGCTAAAGTCGGTGAAATATTGAACGTAGCAAGCTGTCTTCCCCTAACCTTCGGCTCGGCGAGCCGAAGAACGTATCACGGCTCGCTGAGCCGTCGAAAGCTTGCCTGTATCAAATAAATTATGTTGATTCCATTTCAAACGGGGCTCAACATGACTTTCTATCGAAGAAACCTACCACATTGGCAACCTGATGGTGCTACCTATTTTATCACTTTTATCTTAGCCGGTGCGCTTCCACAAAAAGCACTTGAAAAAATTTTGCAACAAAGAGCAGCATTTAAACACCTCTCAAAGAAAGGTTTCATTAACAAACAATTAGACCGAAGGAGATTAATAAATGAAAGAACCTTTAAGAAATACGAGCAAATTATTGATAGCCAAAAATCTGACATTAAATGGCTTGCAGTCCCTGAAATTGCTGCAATTGTAAAAGAAGCCATTCATTTCAGAGATAATAAAAATTACACTTTATACAGCTACTGCATCATGAGTAATCATGTTCACATGGTTTTTCGGCATTTACCTGAAATGGACTCAAAGGATGCTATATATCCAATCACTGAGATAATGGCTTCACTTAAAAAATACACGGCAAGATTAGCTAATATAAGCTTAAACAGAACGGGGCAACCCTTTTGGCATCCTGAAAGTTATGACCGGGTAGTCAGAGATTCTAATGAGCTGTATAATGTGATATTCTATACACTTAATAATCCGGTTAAAGCCGGTCTTGTTAAACATTGGAAAGACTGGCCCAGTAGTTATTGTAAAGATGAATTTCTGGATTTGTTTTGACTTTAAACCTTAAATCATCGGCTCAGCAAGCTGATGTACTTAAAAAAAGCCTTGCACATTTTATGTACAAGGCTTTTATCTATCCTAATAAATTAACTGGAATTACCTATCAGTTTGTAGTAGCTCCGCTTATTGTATTTCCAAAGAAGATGGCATTGGCAAACAGTTTATTGGTGCCGTACCAGAATGCGCGGAAATTCGGGTTATCGGTCATAGCAATGACTTTACCTCCACCAAAACCACTTACCACCACAGCGCCGGATCCTTTGATAAGTTCCAGATTTTCGTCGTTGCTGTAACCACTTGCCAGCGGGTCATCCTCAGAATAATAAACCGGAGTTGAATATGGATTTTCACCCTTCTGAATGAACAGCGTATTGTTCCTGAACAGGGTCATATCTTCCCGGTTAAATCCATAGGCCATTGGGTGGGTCAGGTCGAGTTTTGCATTAAAGATGCTTCCCCCAATGACCTCCGCACCCCGGTCTTCACCGGCTTTATCATAAGGGCGAACGGTTACTGTTGAGTCCTCAACTTCCTCCCTCTCTACGTATTCAACATCAGCCAGCCCGTGCGCTTTTGCCCAGCGAATGGCATTCTTGAACACAAGAAGCGTTCCACCGTTTCTAACCCATGTTTTCAGGTTTTCCGCGGCACCATCGGAGATGCTGTATGTGCTTGCTATGATCACGTTGTAGCGACTCAGGTCCATGCGATCCAGGTTTTCATTCTTTAGAATGGATAAAGGCATATGATAACGCTGATCCAGCAGGTGCCATGCTTCACCAACTTCGCTTGAGTTGCTGCCTTCTCCTCCGATCATGGCGATCTTCGGTTCCACTAAATTCTCAAAGTTACGGCTACCCAGGTCCATACCGGAAGGTGTTAAACCTGTTGGCAGATTATATACTGTGATCCCATCTTCTTCCACGATCGTGTTTATAATATCGTGTACTGTTTCCGGATCATCCTGCGTTCCCATTGATACCAGAATGGTACCATAATCAAACTGTTTGGCCCCGTTGGTTATCACAGACTGAAATGGCTTGGACGCCACTTTAACGCGAGCTCCATTGGCTAACAATCGATACACGGCTCTCGGAGCATAATATTCATCCCACTCAAAGGCGTAGGCATAATCCGCTTTTCCGCCAACCAGCTCACCCTTTAACTCAACATCTTCAAGAGTAAAATCAGCACCCAACATATTGGAGTTGTAGTCACGGTTCAGCTCGGCAAACGGCAGGTTGAAGGCATACGGCATGGTCCACGTAGATACATCGTAGAACAGACTATCCGTAAACTCGGTTCTGCGTTCAAACATGGCTGTCAACAACTTATATTGTTTTTGATTCGTCGGTACGATGTAAGCTTTACCGGCTTTGAAATCATTGTAGTCTCTGCCCAACTCATATACATCGATCTGATTGCGTTCCAGCATCTCAGCTAAATGCATGCCACGAGCCTGATCCGCTTCTTCCCCAAATACATAGGCTTTGATCGGAGCATCCTCTGCTTCTTCGGCCGCTTCCTGATAGAACTCACGGGTATTGGCCAGCAATTCTTCTTTGAGTCCCTGTACCGCCTCTAATGTAGAAAGTGACGTCACAAACTGATTACGTATAGTGAACGGAAATTCCAGAATACCATGAATACTTTCCTGTGCATGTCCGCGCGAACTTCCCTGCTCAAACAGAATACCGAGTGACCCATTTACATCCGGATAGGTCGAACCTTTACCGTAGTAGAAGTCATCAAAACTCTCTTTAGAATAGTAGAGAGATTG
>JAASTO010000096.1 GCA_021767245.1 Balneolaceae bacterium | reverse complement strand
CGGTATGCTTAAAATGGACTTCCTCGGGTTAAAAACCCTGTCTATTTTGAAAACCGCTATCGGGTATGTGAAAGAAAATTACGGTAAGGAATACAATCTGGATGATATTCCCCTGGATGATGATAAAACCTACAAGCTCTACCAGCAGGGGGGCACCCTTGGTACGTTTCAGTTTGAGAGTGAAGGGATGCGTAAACACTTACGTAACCTGAAACCAACGGGCATCAATGATCTTATCGCGATGAATGCCCTGTACCGACCGGGTCCTATGCAGTTCATACCGGATTATATTGAACGAAAGCACGGCCGCGAAAAAGTTGAGTACGATCACGATGACCTGAAAGATATTCTGGAACCGACCTTCGGTATCATGATCTATCAGGAGCAGATCATGAAAGTGGCACAGCGCATGGGTGGTTACTCACTGGGAGAAGCGGATGTGCTTCGCCGGATCATGGGTAAAAAGAAACCCGAATTGCTGCCACCGGAAGAGAAAAAGTTTGTGAGTCAGGCTGTAGAAAAAGGCTATGATGAAGCCACAGCCAAAGCCGTTTTTGATAAAATGGCGATGTTCGCCGGATACGGGTTTAACAAATCTCATTCCGCGGCTTATTCGGTAGTGGCTTATCACACCATGTATTTCAAAGCCAATTACCCGGCTGAGTACATGGCGGCCGTGATGACGCACAACATGAGCGATGTAAAAAAGATCGCTTCCTTTATTGAAGAGTGTCAGCGAATGAATATTCCGGTCGACCCGCCAAATATCAACACAGCCCGTGGTAAATTCCGGGCCAAAGAGGGAAGGGTTCAATATGGCATGTCGGCCATAAAAGGAGTAGGATCTTCAGCTATTCAGCATATTGTGGAAGAACGTGAAGGAAATGGTGATTTCACTTCTATCTTTGATTTTGCCACAAGGGTCGATCTTAGAGTTTGCAACCGAAAAACATTCGAAAGTCTGATCATAGCAGGTGCATTTGATTCACTGAACAATAATCGGGCACAGCTCCATGAATCCATAGAAGATATCTTATCCTATGCGGTGCGTAAGCAAGAGGAGATACGCCTGAATCAGGGGAATTTGTTTGGTGGAGACAGCGGAGGCCCCGGTTCACAGGAACCAAAATTACGGGAGATCGTACCGTGGTCGCAGATCGAACGGTTGAATAAGGAACGGGATCTGATCGGACTCTACCTGAGTGGACACCCACTGAGCCGGTTTAAGGAAGAGATCCGGTTATTTGGTAAACAAAACCTGAGTGATGAGGTTATGCAACGAATTTCAGACAGGGGCAGTATTAAGTTTATTGCCATTATCACCGGCATCAAACGGGTAACCGATAAAAAAGGCCGACCCTTTGCATTCCTTCAGATGGAAGACCTGAACAGCTCCTCAGAAGTGATCGCCTTCAGCAAGACCTATGATCAATATGCAAATCTCCTGCAAACAGACAATGTGTTATATGTGGATGGCGTGGTGGATAAACGAGGGGGTGAACCGAAAGTGATCGCCAACAGCTTTGAACGGGTAGAAAATCTGCGCGAAAAATATCAGGAGCAGCTGAATATCAAGATCGACCTGAAAACCTCGGATATAGACAAAAATGATCTGAAGCGAGTTGAGACCTTGTTTTCGCTGAATAAGGGCAGTTCGCAGGTGCGTTTGCAGATTCATAGCGAAGAAGCTAATGCCCCTATCCGCATGAATGTGAGGAACTTTGTGGTTGAACCGAACGACGAATTACTCAGAGGATTACGTGAAGTACTGGGTGAGGAAGCCGTTCAGCTGGTTCATGGAAATTAATGGAACCGAGCCAGGTAAGAAAAGTAGTTTTTACATATCGGTTTGATACAGTATAAAGGTCTGCTATGGCCCCAATAACTTAAAAGAATGTGATAACTTGAATGATTTATTCCGATATTTGTTCAGAAATTGAAAGAAAACCAATAAATAAGAAATAATAGCATTATGGCTAAACCAATAGAATTTACAGACTCAAATTTCGAAAAAGAGGTATTGAACTCTGATAAACCCGTACTTGTAGATTTTTGGGCTGAATGGTGTGGACCTTGCAGAATGATCGGACCGATTGTTGAAGAAATGGCTGAAGAGTATGAAGGCAAAGCCAAGATCGGAAAAGTAGATGTTGACAGTAATCCGGAGGTTTCAGTTAAGTATGGAATCAGAAGCATTCCTTCTCTACTTATCTTCAAAGACGGTGAAGTTGTGGATCAGATCGTAGGGGCTGTGCCTAAATCTCACCTGACCAAACAACTTGAAGCTCAGGTTGCTTGATCCGAAGGTAACATCAATCATTTAAAAGCGGTATTTGGAAACAAATCACCGCTTTTTTTTATGCACTTTTACAAGGCTTTGCACGAACTGAGAATTCTCAGTGCTTTTTAGTGGTTATCTTCAAGCAAATCATAAAAATTTTAGAATAGATTCTGACGCATGAAACGAGTATTAATAATTACTGGAGTTTTGGTAGTTCTTGCCTTGCTGGCTTATCCAAAATTAACGGAACAGCCGGCCGGTGAGGGAAATTCTTCGGGGCAAAACTCTGTGGGAAGCCCGCTTTCGGTGGATGTCCATGTAGTTGAGCCGCGGGTTTTTGAGAATAAGATCTTTACAACGGGTACACTTATTGCAAACGAAGCCATTGATCTGAGAAGTGAGATCTCCGGTAAGATCGTAGAGCTGAAACTTGAAGAAGGAACCCCGGTGCGTGCAGGTGAGACTCTCATCAAGATCAACGACAATGAGCTACAGGCACGCCTTGAACAATCGGAATACCGGATAAGCCTGGCTGAAGTACGTGAGCAACGTCAAAAGCAGTTACTCGAGCGCGGTGGTATCAGTCAGGAAGAATACGATGCAACTCTTAACGAATTGAATATTCTGCGTGCAGAATCTGAACTGATCAAAGCGCAGATCGAAAAGACTGAAATACAAGCCCCATTCAACGGAGTAGTAGGTTTAAGGTATGTAAGTAATGGAAGTTACATCAGTCCGACCACGAATATTGCCAACTTGCAATCCATCAACCCGATCAAAGTTGAATTTTCTGTACCTGAACGGTATGCCGGCGTGGTGGAAGTTGGAGACAGGGCTATTTTTAATGTTCAGGGGCAGGAAGAGGATTTTGAGGCTGAGATCTATGCCATTGAGCCTCGCATTGAAACCCAAACCCGAACGATCCGCATCAGGGCACTCGCCGAAAATGAGGACAGTAAACTGCTGCCCGGCGCCTTCGCTAACATCGAATTAATTTTGGAAGAGATCGAGAACGCTTTGATGATACCAACTATAGCCATAATTCCTGAGTTACAAGGCCAAAAAGTATTTGTTCTGAAAGATGGAAAAGTTGCTGAACAACAGGTGATAACCGGTATCAGAACGGAAAGTGATGTTCAGGTACTTAATGGGTTGGCTGTGGGAGATACCGTGTTAACGACCGGTTTACTTCAGGTTAGAACAGGCATGCCTGTAAGTGTAGATCAGGTCGATAAATATGAGGAGGGCGAACTATGAGTTTATCATCATTAAGCATCCGGCGACCGGTATTAGCTACCGTAATGTCGCTGGTCATTTTGATCCTCGGGGTTGTGGCTTTTACGTTTCTGGGTATCAGGGAATATCCGGCCACCGAACCGCCGATCGTAACTGTGAGTACCTCTTATACCGGGGCAAATGCTGAGGTCATAGAGTCTCAGATCACCGAACCTCTGGAGGAAGAAATTAATGGGATCGCCGGTATCAGAACCATTACATCTACAAGCCGTGAGGGTCGCAGTACCATTACTGTGGAATTTGAGCTGGAAATTGACCTGAATGATGCGGCCAATGATGTTCAATCAAGAGTTTCGCGGGCTGTCAGAAACCTGCCGCCCGATGCCGATCCACCCGTTGTCTCGAAGGCTGATGCAGATTCAAGTCCCATTGTGTTTTTGAATGTAAGGAGTGATAATCGAAGTTTGCTGGATCTCTCTGATGTAGCCTTCAACGATTTTAAGGAGCGTGTTCAAACCATTCCCGGAGTGAGTAGTGTTCAGATCTGGGGAGAAAAAGAATACTCCATGCGCTTATGGTTAGATCCATTGAGGCTGGCAGCCTATCGGCTCACCCCGCTGGATGTGCAACGTGCCCTGCAAAGAGAAAATGTGGAGTTGCCTTCAGGCCGAATTGAGGGTGAAATGACGGAACTCACGGTTAGAACACAGGGAAGGTTGTATGAACCGGAGGAGTTCAATAACCTGATCATTGCAGAATCTGATGGAAATGTTGTCAGGTTCAGGGATATTGGGAATGCCGAATTAGGGGCAGCCAACGAGCGTACCATCCTGAAAAGAAATGGAGTACCCATGGTTGGGGTAGTTATCGTTCCTCAGCCCGGTGCGAATCAGATCGAGATCGCCAATGAATTTTACGAAAGGGTGGAGCAGATCAAAAAGGACCTTCCGGAAGATATACAAACCGCTGTTGGTTTTGATACCACAGAATATGTGAGAGCCTCTATTGATGAAGTTCAGCAGACCATTTTCCTTGCGTTAGGCTTGGTGGTCCTGATCATATTTCTATTTCTCAGAGACTTCCGTACCACGGTTATTCCAATAATTGTGATCCCTATTGCTTTGATCGGTGCCTTTTTCGTGATGTACATAGCCGGATTTTCGATCAATGTATTGACGCTTCTGGCCATTGTACTGGCAATCGGGCTGGTAGTGGATGATGCCATTGTGGTACTGGAAAATATCTATGCCAAGATCGAAAACGGAATGGATGTGATCGAGGCAGGGATCCTCGGTTCACAGGAGATCTTCTTTGCAGTTGTAGCCACCTCACTGGCATTGGTTTCGGTATTTACACCGATCCTGTTTCTTGGTGGTTTGACAGGGCGTTTGTTCCTCGAGTTTGGTGTGGTGATGGCCGGGGCTATCATTATTTCATCATTCGTGGCTTTGACCCTGACACCCATGCTTTCAACAAAATTCCTGAAATCGGATGCGAAGCATAGCTGGTTCTACAAGAAAACCGAGCCATTTTTCATCAGGTTGAATGAGGTTTACAAATCAAGTTTGGAATCGTTCATGGCGAAGCGATGGATAGCTTTTGTGATCACCGTGTTATGTATTGGTGGGATCTGGGTGTTCTTTAACAGCCTGCAGCAGGAACTGGCTCCGCTTGAAGATCGTGGGCGTTTGATCATCAATGCCACGGCGCCTGAGGGAGCTACCTTTGATTACATGGATAATTACATGAATCAACTGACGGATTTTCTACTTGATGAAGTTCCTGAAACCGAAGGTTTGATCACTGTGACTTCACCCGGTTTCGGTTCATCAGGGTCTGTAAATTCCGGCTTTGGACGTTTGATCTTGTCAGATGCCTCTGAACGAGAAAGATCACAACAGCAGATCTACAATGAACTATCTACAAAGATACAGGATCTGAGCGGAGCCCGAACGTTTGTAGCACAGGAGCAAAGTATTGGTGGCCGGCGAGCCGGGCAGCCTGTACAGTATGTGCTGCAGGCCAATACCATCGATAAGCTCAAGGAAGTGATCCCTGAGTTCATGGAAAAAGCAAGTCAGGATCCGACCTTTGCGTTTGTGGATGTGAACCTGAAGTTCAGTAAACCTGAAGTTGAGATCAGAATTGATCGTGACAGGGCACAGGCGCTGGGTGTTTCAACCCGTGATATCGCTGAGACCCTGCAACTGGCATATAGTGGCCAACGTTTTGGATTTTTCCTCAAGAACGGAAAACAATATCAGGTGATAGGACAAATGTCTCGTGAAGACAGAAATGCGCCTATTGATCTAAGGTCACTCTACGTAAGAAATGATGAGGGTGATATTATACAAATGGATAACCTCGTAACCCTTACGGAAACAAGCAGTCCCCCTCAGTTATATCGGTTTAACAGGTATGCATCAGCTACAGTGTCTGCGAGTCTTGCTCCCGGTAAAACGATCGGAGACGGTATTGAAGCCATGGATGCAATCGCTGATGAAGTGCTCGATGCTTCCTTTACAACGTCTTTATCAGGACCTTCACGAGATTTTGTGGAGAGTTCCTCAAGCCTGATCTACGTATTTCTTCTGGCCCTGGTACTCGTTTATCTGGTGCTTTCGGCACAATTCGAAAGTTTCCGTGATCCCCTGGTGATCATGTTTACCGTACCCCTGGCTTTGACCGGTGCGCTATTGACCTTGTGGTACTTCAATCAAACCCTGAACATTTTCAGTCAGATCGGCATGATCATGCTGATCGGATTGGTGACCAAGAACGGTATTCTTATTGTTGAATTTGCTAATCAAAGGCAGGTACAGGGATTATCCAATCTCGAGGCGATCAAGGATGCAGCGGTTGCCCGGTTCAGACCTATTCTGATGACAAGTTTTTCTACAGTTCTGGGAATCCTTCCTATAGCCCTGGCATTGGGAGCCGGTGCAGAAAGCCGTAAGTCTATGGGTATAGCGATCATCGGTGGATTGATCTTTGCGAGTATTCTGACTCTTTATGTGATCCCTGCACTGTACAGTTATATCTCAGCTGAGCGATCTGAAAAGGGTGCCATCGATGAAGAAAAATTGAAAAAGATTGATAAAATGGAAACGGCCCAAGTATGAGATCAGTAACAAATATGAATTCAAAAATGAGTATGAAAAACCTTTGCCTGATTTTGTTAGCCGTAGCCGGGTTGAACGTGCCTGTACACGCGCAGGTAGTTTTGGAACTTGAAGAGGCCGTTAAAATAGGTTTAGAGAATAATTTCTCAATTCAAATTCTTGAAAATCAGGTTCAGATCTCAGAGAATAACAACAGTATTGGAAATGCCGGTTTTCTGCCTGTGATATCGGCCGACGGTTCCATAAATGAAAGAGTGCAGGATAATATCACTGTGTACGGAAATTCGAATATTGCAGATCGTAATGATCAGAATGCCGTGACAACCGTATATGATTATGGGGTCAATGCCACATGGAGAATTTTTGACGGGCTCACCATGTTTGCCACTCTCGACCGTCTTTCAAATGAAATGGAGGTCAGTGAGGCTCAGGCTCAACTGCAGGTAGAAAATGTTCTGGCTGATATCATCACCGGTTACTATGAAATAGCCGGACAGCAGAAGGCGGCCGAAGTACTTGAAAATACGGTTGAGATATCTGAGGAACGTATTCGCATTGCAGAAACCAAACGGGACCTGGGATCCGGTTCGGAATATGAGTTATTGCTGGCCCGGGCAGATTATAACACAGATAGAACGGCACTGATCAGAGCCAATACAAACCTGAATCAGCTTAAAGTGATTCTCACATCCGTTTTAGGAGATTCGGTGAATGTTGATTTTTCGGTTCAATCCGAGATCAAACTGGCTGAGCGGTTATCTTACACTGAACTTCTGGATGAAGCCCTGCAGCAAAATCAGGAGCTTAAAATAGCGCGCATCAATGAACGGATCGCTAAAGCTGAAGTTCGTGAAGTACGGGGTGACTGGTTGCCAAATGTTGATGTTAATGCCGGCTATGGATATTCCAAAACGGAAGCAAGTTCCGGTTTTTCAGAATTTTCAGAAAGCAAGGGCTGGCGATATGGGGTGAGTGCTTCCATCAATTTGTTTGACGGTTTCAATAAAAATCGGCGCATGCAGAATGCACAGATCAGGCTCAAAAATCAGGAGTTGTCCAAACAGGACCTTCGCCTTCAGATCACCGCTCAGCTAAGCAGGGTGTATGCCCAATACACAGATGCCCTGGATCTTATTGACCTGGAGCAGGAAAACCTTGAGATCAACAAGGAAACCGTGAGTATTGCTTTAGAACGATTTGAGCTGGGTACCATCAACTCCATTGAATTGAGAGAAGCCCAGCAAAGTTTACTGAATGCCGAGAACCGTTTGATCGAAGCAGAAATAGCTGCAAAATCAGCTGAAACAGAGTTGCTCAGGCTGAGCGGACGTCTGCTTCAAAAGAATTAATAGTACAGACTGAATCTGATCGATCAGTCAAGATCAAAGGATAAGGTGAGTTTACGTCCGTTGTCTTCAAAGAGAACCTCATCGGCATACTCTTTCATCAAAAAGACGCCGCGACCACTGGTGTTGAAAAGATTTTCTTCGGCTATTGGGTCGGGGAGGGCATCCGGTTCAAAACCTTCACCTTCATCCGTTGTAACAAAAGTGAGTTTCGTCCCGTCATGATATGCTTCGATCACCGCTTTCTTGGATCCTTCCAGTTTGTTGCCATGTACGATAGCGTTGGTTGCCGCTTCACTGACAGCTAACATCAGGCGGGCATAGAGCTCATCGTCAAACCCCAGTTCTTTCTGTAGCTTGTTCAACAATCCTTCGAGCTTCTCAACTTCTTCGTATTCGGATCTAAGCGTAAGTTTGTGTAGTAACTTCATTGATTATGCATAAATACCACGCAATTTCAGCGTCGTGGCTACCCGATCGATAGCATATACATACGCCGCCTGTCTGAGCGTAATACTATACTTTTCACTTACCATAAACAAGTTGTCGAAAGCTTCACGCATCATGCGGTTCAGGCGTCGGTTCACCCGTTCTTCGGTCCAGAAATAACCGTGCCTGTCCTGCACCCACTCAAAGTAGGAAACAGTGACTCCGCCGGCATTTGCGAGGATATCCGGGACAACCATGATACCGTTTTCTTCGAGGATCTTATCGGCATTTGCGGTTACCGGGCCGTTAGCGCCTTCAGCTATGATACGGGCTTTAATATTTGGCGCATTGTCTTTATTGATCTGATCCTCTTTGGCAGCCGGGATCAATACATCACATTCCAGTTCAAGCAATTCCTTGTTTGTGATCTTTTCTGCTCCGTCAAATCCTTCTAATGAGAAGTTGTGTGTCAGGGAATAGTTAAGGGTTTCCGGGATGTCGATCCCATCTTTGTTGTAATATCCTCCTGAGATATCACTTATTGCAATGATTTTAGCGCCTTGTTCATACATGAGCTGTGCCGATACGGACCCCACATTTCCGAAACCCTGTACTACAACGGAAGTATTGCTTGGTGAAATTTTTAGCTTACCGAGAGCTGCCAGCGTACAGGTTACCACACCGCGACCGGT
>JAASTO010000095.1 GCA_021767245.1 Balneolaceae bacterium | reverse complement strand
AGTTCACATTCTTCGGAAAAAGAAAAAGCCCCGGAAGGTTCAGAACCGGGGCTTTAGTTTTCAGCTTTAAGGAGTTAGAATCGACTAACTGTTAGGGTATAAACATTAATCTCAACTTTAAAGCTATATACAAGAGTGTAGGTTTTTTGATTTGTTACAAAAATTTTTCTCAACCTAATAATACTTTAAATACCTGCCCCCCATATCCTTTCCATTAATCTTCGCTTAGGCTCCGTTTATGCGGTATTCTTAGGTATTTTTTCTACATTGAACTTTTAAATAACTTTTGATTCAGATATTATTATTTATGGTTAATAAACCATTATTTGTCGTTGGCATAGGGGCCTCAGCAGGTGGATTAGATGCACTTAAAGAATTTTTCGCTTCTATAAAAAATGGATTTGAGAGTGTGAGTTTTGTTGTTGCACAGCATGTTAGTCCTTCCCACAAAAGTATGCTCGTTCAGCTTATTGAAAAAGAAACCAGCCTGACGGTTTCAGAAGCCATACATAACCAAAGTTTAAAATCAGCCACGATCTATATCACCCCTCCCAATCATCAGATCGATATAGTTGATGGTAAGATTCAGCTCACAAGATCAGGCAATGAAATTGGGCCAAAACCATCGGTAGACCGTCTTTTTGAATCACTCAGTAAAGACAAAAAAGATCGATCTATAGGAGTTATCTTATCAGGTACAGGATCAGACGGTACGGATGGGATCTATCACATTAAGAGATATAAGGGACTGGTTCTCTCCCAACAACCCGATTCTGCAAAGTATGATGGCATGCCTGTTTCTGCCATTGATTCTGGGAATGTTGATATAGTGGATACGCCTTCAAAACTATGGTCCCATATCAAAGATCATATTGAAGAATTTGAATCAAACATTTCCTATGAACCCGTAAGTGAAGAGGAAGAGCAAATTGAGGTGATCTATAATTTACTTTCAAGACGAACCGGAACGGATTTTGCACAATATAAAACCTCCACCATATTTCGCCGTCTTGATAAGCGTATTGCCTCGCTGGGGTTAAAGGATCTGAACGAGTATTTGTCATATCTGGAAGGCAATAAGGATGAGATCAACGAATTGTATGACACCCTTCTGATTGGTTACACCTACTTTATGAGAGATGAGGAAGCTTTCAAAAGCTTGCGAATTAGTCTGCAAACCGTCTTTGAAAAAAAAGCTGATAATGAAGCCCTTCGGATATGGGTACCGGGTTGTGCCAGTGGTGAAGAAGCTTATTCTATTGCGATCATTTTATCTGAGTACTTTAAGAAAAATATAAAAGGCCGGCAGGTACAGATCTTTGCAACGGATATTGATGAACACGCCATCGATGCTGCCCGTAAAGGGATATTTGATGCCAGGGCACTTGTAAATCTACCGGATAACCTGGTCGATAAATATTTTTTAAAGTCGGGTGATCGGTTCGAGATCTCGAAACAGCTCCGGTCCATGATCTTATTTTCAAGGCATGACCTGGCTCAGAACCCACCCTTTCTTCGACTTGACGTGATCACTTGTCGGAATGTGTTGATCTACTTCAACAATGATCTTCAAAAACATATCATACCTTTGTTTCATCACGCCTTAAGAACGGAAGGAATTCTGTTTTTAGGAAAGTCTGAAACGATTGGTAATAATACAGATCTTTTTGCCGTACATGATTCAAAAAACCGTATTTACCTCAAGAAATATAGGCCTGATGCCCGTAAATCTGCTTTAATTCAATACAAGACCAACCGGATTTTAGGCTCAAAACCGGCGAAAAAAAACCAAAAAATTCGATCTCAGATGCCGTAGGCCAAACCTTGCTCAAGTCTTTCACTCATCCTTATGTGATCGTAAACGAGCTCGCTGAGATCATTGAACTTAAAGGAGATACCAAATTATTTTTAAGCCTTCCTGAAGGGCAGATGAATGCCAACTTATACAAATTGATAGATGTCCCATTACAATATGAAGTTCGGAACGTTTTAAATAAAGCGATCAAAGAGAAGGATAAATTTACCAGTGAGACTAAATCGGTAGAACTGCTCAATCATTTTGTAGAAGTCCAGATCACAGCAGAGCCTTTGAAAGGATATGATTCCAATCAAAACCTCTTTTTGGTGGTGTTCAAAGCTGAAGAACCAAAAAAGAGAATTGAAGAAAAGGAAGTATCCGAGAAAGATCCATCTTCAAAAGACAAGCGTATTGAAGAACTTGAGAAGGAACTCGATAACGCAAAGCAATACCTTCAAAATTATATCGAAGAGCTTGAGACGAGTAATGAAGAACTTCAGAGCCTGAATGAAGAACTCCAGTCCACAAATGAGGAACTTCAATCAAGTAACGAAGAGCTCGAGACCAGCAATGAGGAACTCCAAAGTACGACTGAAGAAGTTCAAACAGCTTATGCTGAACTTAAGGAAGCAAACCTTGAGTTAGAACAAAAGGAAAATGAGCTTATAAAAACTGAGGCGAATCTGAAAGGGTTGCTCGAAAATACGCTTCAGTCATCCATTCTAATGAATCATAAGAGTGAGATCCTTGAATGGAATAAAAAAGCAGCCAATCTTTTTAAGCAATGGGGAGAACAACCTGAATCATCAACTCCGATAAGTAATTACATTCCATCTGCCCTGCAAGCTGATTTTTCAACCTCACTTAAGAAGGCTATGCATGGAAAAATCGTCTCAGGAAAATGGGAACTTAAAACCAATGGAAACGTCGCTCATTATATCTACAACTTTACTCCAATATTTGATGTCAACGACCGGGTAGATACAATTTCGCTTGGAATGATGGATATCACGGCGTCTGAAAACCTTCAGGCTGAGATCAGGGAAAATGAGGAGATGATCAATTCCGTGTTTACTAATGTGGATATCGGAATTTGTTTGACTGATGAGACCGGTAAATTCATTCGCGTTAACGATCAGTATTGCAATATATATGGTTACACAAGAGATGAATTGATCGGTCAGTCATTCACAACCGTTGTAACCCCTGAGAATCGAAAACACGCCCAAAAAATGCATGATGATTTTATCGACGGTGTTGATGAGATCCCTGCTGAGTGGAAAGTAATGCGAAAAGATGGAACCATTATCGATATCCAATCTGCAGCAAGCCGAATTGAATTGCACGATGGTAGTGTCGTTAAAATCACGACTGTAAAAGACATCACAGAGAATAAAAAATACAAGACCCTATTGGAACAGGCCGGACACTCCGCTAAACTTGGAGGGTGGTCAATTAATTCTGTAAATGACGAGGTGGAATGGACTGATGAAGTCTTTCATATTTACGGGTTGGATGAAAATGAAGAGATAAACCTTGATAAGGCATTGAATGCTTATCCCCCTGAGGCCAGAGAGACACTTCAACAAGCATTGGAAGATGCTCAGAAATTTGGTGTGCCTTATGATCTGATACTTCCGTTAAATGCTTATGATGGTCAAAAGAAATGGGTAAGATCTACCTGCCGCCCTATTATGAGTGATAACAAGGTCATCAAGTTATTGGGTACTTTCCAGGACGTATCGGATGCTAAAAAGGATGAAGATGAGCTAAAAAAACTTTCCTTAGTGGCTACCAAAACTGATAACAGTGTCATCATTACAGATAAAGATGGACTTATTGAATGGGTTAACCGGGCCTTTACCCGTTTAACAGGCTATTCACAGAATGAAGTTGCGGGCAAAAAGCCGGGAACTATTCTTCAGGGAAAAGACACGGACCCTTTAACTCGGTTCAGGATTGCCAGACAGCTTGAAAGTGGAAACAGTTTCAGTGAACAAATTCTCAATTACAAGAAAAATGGGGACCCGTATTGGTTGGATATGACCATATCTCCTATCAAGGATGAAAATGGAGACATTGAGAAATTCATATCCATCCAAAATGATATTACTGATCGCATCGAAATTCAGGACAAACTCAAAGAATCACTGAATGAAAAAGAGGTTCTGCTCAAAGAAATCCATCACAGGGTCAAAAACAATCTGGCCGTTATTGCAGGTTTATTTTATCTGGAAATGGAGAATAGTGAGAATGAAGAAGTCAGAAAGGTTTTGTTGGATAGTCAGTCTCGTATCAAATCCATAGCCAATGTTCATGAATTGATCTACAAGAACGAATCCTTTGCGGATGTCAAGCTGCAACAGTACCTGGAAGATATTCTGCAGTACTTAAAAGACACTTTTATCAGTGGTAACAAAGAAATAACCATTAAAACAGACATTGATGATGTAATCCTGTCCATTGACACAGCTGTACCTGTAGCACTTCTGTTTAACGAATTATTGGTTAACACATTTAAACATGCTTTTAACGGGGAAAAAGATGGAGAGATCAGGATCAGGATCAAGCAAGCTGACTCCGATCTAAAGGTAAGTGTACAGGATAATGGTGTTGGAATGCCAACCAAAGTTGACCCGAATGCTCCATCCTCACTCGGTATGTTGCTCATACATCAATTTACGAATCAACTGGATGGTGTGTCTGAATGGGAATCTGAACCGGAACATGGTACTAAATTTACCATTACATTCCCATATCAGAAATAATTAACTAATCAACTTTCCCCATGCTTAACTCGAGTAAATTCCTGAAAGTATCTCGCCTTTTGTTGGTCAATCTTTTGGTAGTAACGTTGTTTGTTTCCTGTACACAACTGAACGAGCTTACTAATATCAGCAAGCCCTCTGTATCAGTAGTGAATATGAAAATTACGGGTATGACCTTGCAGGATATCGAACTTACGGCTGATGTTGAGGTTGAAAACCCAAATAGCGTGGGGGTTCACCTTAGTTCCTACAGTTACTCCCTGGATATTAATGAGAGCAACTTTGTATCAGGTAGCGAACAGCGCGGGTTAAACATCGGGGCAAAGAATAGCAGCGTGGTTCAGGTTCCGGTTACCCTGACATTTTCAGAACTGCTTCAGACCTTCCAAAGTATCAGAGATCAGGATGAATCAGACTACAAGTTTGCAGCCAGTTTTGGTTTCGACCTGCCGATCTTAGGCACCGTTGAGGTTCCTGTGGAATACTCCGGAAAGATCCCGGTAGTAAAACAACCAAGTATTTCACTGGCTAACTTTTCGATCGAAAGTTTATCCATGACCGGAGCTGATCTCCTGGTTGAACTCAATGTTCAGAATCCAAATGCTTTTCAGCTTATGGTGGATGACCTGAATTTTGACCTGGAAATCAACGGACTAAGATCCTTTTCAGGGAATATCAGTGAAACCATCAATATTGACAGCAAATCGACTCAGACCGTGAAACTCCCCTTCAATATCAGCTTTCTGAACGCCGGTATGGCGGCCTATCGCCTCCTGAACAGTGACGAGGACCTGGGCTACCATCTAAAAGGCTCTACACTGATCGGTTCAGACCTGCCATTTTTCAATAAGTCTAACTTTAACTTTGATAAGTCGGGTTCAGTCGATATTCTTAAGTGAATATGAACCTAAATATTTACTTCATTGACCTACGTTAGCTACTACGAAAGTCCCATTGGTTACCTACGTATCCTATCGAACGGCAAAGCGATCAAAGAGATCAAATTTATGGATACTGATGGCCCCGAAGACCCTGATATTCACACAGAATCTGCCCGCACACAACTCCGGGAATATTTTGATGGCATTCGGGACTCCTTTCAGTTAGAGCTTGCCCCTGACGGTACTGAGTTTGAACGCTCGGTCTGGAAACAACTGCTTGAGATCCCCAACGGCACTACTAGTACCTATGGTGATATCGCCAAAAAGATCGGTGATAGCAAAGCCTCACAAGCGGTGGGAAGAGCCAACGGAAAAAACCCTATTGCCATAGTTATCCCCTGCCACCGGGTTATCGGTTCAAATAACAAACTAACCGGCTATGCAGGTGGGCTTGAACGTAAGGAGTGGCTCTTGAAGCATGAAGGGGCTCTTCTTTTATAGTATCCTGCAATGGATAAACAATTTGGTTTTCATTTTTCACGGAAAGTCGAGATGGATACAGATTACGATCAACGCCAATATTCCGGAAGGTCACATTGGTGATTGCAGGAGTCTTTAAGCTTATGTCACAACTTTTTTATTATTGCCTAAGTATCTAACCAATTTTTACGGACGGAATGAACCGATAATTGTACATTCCGAACATTCAACTTCAAGTTCCTAATTAAACCCAATCCAATATCATGAGATCTCTGAAGATTTTAATATTCTTTTTCACGGTTGGAAGCCTCAGCGCTTTCGCACAAATGCCGGATGCGCCGGAACGTACTGAAGGCGACGGACCCCACGAACGACTCATCATTCGAGGGGTTAATTTGATAGATGGAACCGGTTCGCCTGCTACCGGTCCGGTTGATATTGTGATTGAAGGAAACCGGATCGCTTCAATCCGAACGGTTGGCTATCCCGGACTTCCGATCAACGAAAACAGACGCCCACAGGCCGATGAAAATACTAAAGTTCTGGATGCAGAAGGCATGTTCGTTCTTCCCGGATTCTTTGATATGCATGCTCACACCGGAGGTAATGCTCAGGGAACTGTACCTGAGTATGTGTACAAATTGTGGTTGGCTCATGGTATTACTTACATCCGTGAACCGGGTTCTTTTAATGGTATGGATTGGACGTTAAGACATAAGGAACGCAGTGCTAAAAATGAGATCACGGCACCCAGAATTTCTGCCTGGATTGGTTTTGGAATGGGAGCTGAACAAGAGATCACAACGGCCGAACAAGCTCGCGACTGGGTAAAGATGATAGACGAGGCCGGTGCCGATGGCATTAAGTTTTTTGGAGCCTCTCCTGAAGTGTACAGCGCAGCTATTGATGAAGCCAATAAGCGAGGACTCGGAACAATGACACACCACGCTCAGACCCGAGTAGTGTATAATAACGCGCTTCAATCAGCTCGTTATGGTCTTACATCCCTCACTCATTGGTACGGGTTACCGGAAGCCATGTTTGATGATAAGGTCATACAGGATTACCCACTTGATTATAATTACAACAACGAACAACATCGGTTTGAAGCGGCCGGAGATCTTTGGAACCAAGCTGCAGAACCGGGATCAGAAACCTGGAATTCTGTTATGAATGAGATGCTCGAACTGGACCTCACACTTAATCCAACTTTCACGATCTACGAAGCCAACCGCGACCTAAGTGCTCAACGCCGGGCGGAATGGCATGAAACTTACACCTTACCTTCTGTCTGGGAATTCTATCAGCCCAGCAAGATATCCCACGGTTCCTACTGGCTGGAATGGGGAACCGAACAGGAAATTGCATGGAAAGAAAATTTCAGGATCTGGATGCAGTTCGTGAATGAGTATAAAAACAAAGGCGGTAGAGTGACCCTTGGCTCTGATGCGGGTTACATCTTTAAACTTTACGGTTTTGGATACATTCAGGAAATGGAAATGATGCGCGAAGCCGGATTTCATCCTCTTGAGATCTTTCAGTCAGCATCACTTAAAGGAGCCGAAGTTTTAGGGGTTGATGATGAACTCGGAACCATTGAAGTAGGAAAACTGGCTGACATGGTGATCGTAGATGCCAATCCGATGGAAAACCTTAAAGTACTATATGGTACCGGCGCCATTTACGTGAATGAGAATAATGTGCCTGTTCGTAAAGGTGGCGTGCGATATACCATCAAAGACGGTATTGTTTTCGATGCCAAAGAATTGCTGAAAGACGTTGCTGACATGGTAGAAGCAGCTAAAACAAAAGAGAATTACAAGATCACTCAGCCCGGACTGGATTGGTAAACGAATTAACAACGTGAGATATGAGCTGGAATTCACGGCGGGATCTTAGAAAAATTCACAGATGGGGAGGCGCACTGATCGCCCTCCCTTTTCTTTTAGTGTTGATCACGGGTTTATTCCTGCAGGTCAAAAAAGAAGTAAACTGGATACAGCCTCCTTCGCAAAAAGGTGTATCAACGATCCCTTCTATCAGCTTTGATGAGATACTCAAAGCTTCCAAAGAAGTACCTGAAGCTCAGATATCCAACTGGAAGGATATAGATCGCCTGGATGTCCGCCCCGACAAAGGTATTGTTAAAGTGAGAGCCGTGAACCGATGGGAAATTCAGGTCGATACCGAAACCGCTGAGGTCTTGCAGGTAGCCTATCGAAGATCCGAATTATTTGAATCGCTGCATGATGGCTCCTGGTTTCATGATTCAGCCAAGCTGTGGATATTCCTGCCTTCCGGCCTCGTTGTAACCATACTTTGGATCACCGGTATGTACCTATTCTTTGTCCCCTATTTAGCCAAAAAGCGAAATAAAAAGAGGCTGGAAGAGCGCCGGGCTGAGGGTACAAAATTTTAAACGCTCGGGTACTTTAGTTTCTGAAACGTCGTAAATAATTTCAAAAGGGAAACGTACCAATAAAATCCTTCGATCAGATTTTGTAAGTAAAGATCCCGATTCTGGATGAGCTAATGCCTGAGCTATTGCTTCTTCTACCTCATCAAGAAATTTAGCCCCAAGCCCATTAGCTTTTTCTTCATAATACTGAATGGAACTCATTAGCTCTTTTGCTGCTTCAGGATGATACTGAAATGTCATTTTTTTAGAAATTCTCGAGCAGCCTCATGAACTTCTTGACCTGAAATTGGAGAAACTTTCCCCGACTGGATCTCAGCTTTTCTCACCTTGATTTCATCCACCCAAGCTTGTTCGATATCATCATCAATTTGCTTATCAAGACTATCAATAAGCTTTTTGGCTAATTTAGCGCGGTGATTTTCGTCTAACTCTAAAGCAGAATGCTGAATTTTTTTATAATCTGTAATCATAGTTTTGGTGACTATTTCGAACTCCAATCTATTGAAAAACCAACAATTCTGACAATTATTTATTTAACGAAAAAAAATCATCTCTTTATGCTTTGAATCCATTCAACAAATATTGTGGATAGCTCAAACAAAAAAATGGTCTTACAGAATATATTCCATAAGACCATTTTTTATACTTTAATTCAAAGCAGAATCATACGTATAAAAACGTGAAATCCTGTTTTTTCAGTGATTTAAAATCCCGGCAATAACATCACGGCATTTTGAACCATGCGGCTTGGGCCAACCCAGAACATGCGGTATTGTGTGTTATCGAGCAGGAAGACCACTTTTCCACTTCCCATATTTTGTACGGCAGCAAAGGTTTTGCCTTTGGCATTTTCACGGTTCTCCT
>JAASTO010000094.1 GCA_021767245.1 Balneolaceae bacterium | reverse complement strand
TTATAAGGAAGCGACTTACCAGGCCATTGATGCAGGTGTGGATATGAGTATGACCCCTAACTCGCTTAAATTCAATGAAAGCCTGATCAACCTGGTCAATGAAGGTAAAATCACAGAAGAACGATTAGATCAATCGGTTCGCCGAATATTGAAACTGAAGTTTGAGTTGGGGCTCTTTGAACACCCTTATCCATCAGGTAAAGGAATTGAAAATATTGGCCGTCCTGCTCACAAAGAACTCGCCCTTAGATCTGCTCGGCAATCGATGGTTCTTCTAAAGAATCAAAATAAGATCCTTCCGTTATCAGGTGACGTGAAGAACCTATTGGTTGTAGGTCCATCTGCCAACAGTAAGAGAAACCTTTCAGGAGGATGGACACTTGCCTGGCAGGGAGGTATAGAAGACCAATACCCCGAAAGCATGAAGACCATTAGCGAGGCTCTTCAGCAACAGTACCCTTCTGCAACCGTGAACGGTTTAGATTCTATGGGAGAGCCTGAAAGCTCCTTACGCACTCAATTTGAACAGGCATTGGACAAGGCAGACGCAGTCATCATAGCCGCAGGCGAAGAGCCATACACGGAGTTTGTTGGTAACATCACTGATCTGAGTTTATCAGATGATCAACTCGAGCTCATAAAAACGGTCAACCGATCCGGCAAACCATCCATTCTTGTGTTGGTTGAAGGCCGGCCACGTGTCATCTCTGAAATAGTTGACGATACAGATGCGATCATTTGGGCCGGTTTACCCGGATTTGAAGGAGCGCAAGCCATCACGGATGTTATTAGTGGCACCGTCAACCCAAGTGGAAAACTTCCATTTTCTTACCCTCAATACGTTGGATATTTTGTACCCTATAACCATAAGCCAAGTGCCTCCTATCACTTCGATTCAGAAGTTGCCAACAATATTGAACAAGACGATGATACCATAGCAGAATGGGAATTCGGACATGGCTTGAGTTACACCAATTTTAGCTACAGTGAACTTAAATTAGACAAAAATTCCATTAAAGCAGATGATACTATCGAAGCTGAGATAACTATCACAAATACCGGTCACCGTCTCGGAACTGAAACTATTCTGTGGTTCATTACGGATGAAGTTGGAAGAATATCCCGCCCTGTTAAAGAACTCATACATTTTGAACGAGTGGAATTGAACCCGGGTGAATCCAGAAAAGTGGTTCTTACTTTACACCCTGAAAAAGACCTTACATACCCTGATTTTGATGGAAAACCTATACTTGAGGAAGGTTACTTTAAGATCCAGGTCAGTAAAAAAACTAAACGTTTCCATCTTGAAGTGCCTGAGTAACATTATTAGCTAACTTATTTTCAAAAAAAAAGAGGGAGCCTCACACTCCCTCTTTCTTGTCTTAGCCTTATCTATCTTTTCCTGTTTCTTAATCCAAAAAGGTGACTTTACCGGTATCCAGGTCATAAAACGCACCGGCAATCACAACATCTCCGTTGCGCTCCAGTTCGGCTATGATCGGGCTGTTCTCACGCATTTCAGCTATGGTGTTACGAACGTTGTTATTCACAACCTCAGTAACATACTCATTGTTTGAAGACGATTGCTCACCATTAAAGTTCTCTGACATGTCAATAGCGGGTTCGATCTTATCCAGCATTGCTGTTATGTTACCCATTTCCACACCATCAATAGCCGCTTTTACGGCACCGCAAGCTTCGTGCCCCATAATAACCACCACCTTGGAACCGGCTACAGCGGTTGCAAATTCAGCACTTCCAAGAATGTCTTCGTTAACGAAGTTACCGGCTACCCGTGCTACAAAAATATCTCCAACACCTTTATCGAAGACCTTTTCAACCGGAACCCGGCTGTCTACACAAGATATTACGATCGCCTCAGGGTATTGCCCTCCGGCGGTTGCTTTAACCTGTGCCTGATAGTCTCTTGGAGTCAGGCTGTTATTTGTAAACCTTTCGTTACCTTCAGCCATCTCCTTAATGATCTGCTGAGGTGTTTTTTCATTTTGGATCTCATCCGTCACAACCGCTGAAGCTAACTGAACAGCTTGAGTTTGAGATTGTGACTCTTTCTGGGTACAAGCTGTAATTAAGAATGAACCCAATACTAAAACGGTAAATAAATTTAATTTTTTCATTGTTTACATGATCTAAGGTTTAAAAGAATTGATTTGATATAGCTATCCCAAAGAATTTTGAGCCCGTTCTTCTTTGTTGTCAGATCATAGCATTGCAAGAAATACTGAACGTACTCTTTTAGTGAAAATGATCTTTTTAATTGAATAGCTAAATAATTGACAGGGCTTAGACCATGTCTGGAGGTGGGGTTGCAACATGAGGCACAAATCGGTCCTCATCGATCATGTAAGATCCTTGTTTATTTTGATCCGGTGTTACTAAAATTTCTTTAAAGTCTTCGTGCTCGATCTCATCTTCACTGCCATGTTCCTCAATCACATCCGGAAGAGGAACTTGTGTGGTTGAAGCAGCGGTCTCAACCGGTGAAGGAGGCAGCAACCAATCATACTCATGCAATAGTGTAAACACACCGAAAAGAATCGTTGCACTCAGAACAAAAAGAGTATATGGGTTTTTGGATTTCATGGATCAAATATATTGAGTTGCTAAAAACTTTACATGCCTTTTCTCCGTTCCTTTTCTAAAATAATTATTTTTTACAGGTAACTGTTTATGCAGGAACGACTTTCACTCTCCCTTACGTTTGGTCTGCCAACCTGAACTTTTAACTGTACCCCTGATGATCTTTCGATCTGCGATCCTTTTGTTTTTAGTTAACTGCATATCGGTAAGTTTGTATGCACAGTCTACAGGTACCCTTTCCGGAACTGTGACGGATGCTAAAACCGGTGACCCTTTGATCGGCACCACAGTTTTGTTGGAAGGAACCGAACTTGGGGATGCCACGGATGTGAATGGACGATATACCATCACCAACATTCCAACCAGAACCTATAATATAAAAGCTTCTTTTGTTGGGTTTATTTCTCAAACGAAATTCAATATTGTTATTCGTTCCGAAGGAAATATCGATGTGAATTTTCAGTTGCAGGAAGACGTCAGGGAACTCGATGAAGTAACTGTTACTCCCAATCCATTTTTAAAAGAAGAAGTTACCCCGCTATCCATTCAAAAATTCAATCAGGAAGAGATCACTGCCTATCCCGGAGGTAATAATGATATCGCTAAGGTTGTGCAATCTCTACCCGGGGTTTCAGGATCGGTCGGTGGTTTTCGAAATGATGTAATTATACGCGGAGGAGCTCCTAACGAAAATGTATATTTCCTGGATGGCATCCCGATCCCCAATATCAATCATTTTTCTACACAGGGCAGCGCCGGTGGACCGGTTGGCTTGCTGAACGTCTCCTTTTTTGAGGGAGTGTCATTAACGGCGAGTTCGTTTGGAGCCGAATATGAAAACGTTCTATCGGGAATCTTACAATTTGATCAGCGTAACGGGGACAACCGCGAGTTTAACGGAAACTTAAGGGTTGGATCCAGTGAAGCTGCCTTAACACTGGAGGGTCCTCTTTTTAAGGGTGATAATACTGAATCGAATACGACCTACATCGCATCGGTTCGGCGATCGTACCTGCAATTGTTGTTTCAGGCTATCGGCCTGCCTTTCCTTCCGGATTACTGGGACTATCAGTACAAAGTGAATCACAGGATCAACACGAACAACCAAGTATATGTGACCGGAGTAGGCTCCATCGATGATCTGTCCATTAATGAACTGGATGATTTTGACCCTGAACAGGAAGCCATTCAGAATCAGATCCCCGTGATCAGGCAAACCAGCAATACGGTAGGCATCGGATGGAAACGCCAGTTTTCTGACAACAGCGGGTTCATGGAAACAGTGGTCAGCAGTAATACGCTTGGGAATGAGTTTTATCGGTATGAGGACAACGTCAACCAAACCGGATTATATTTCAAGAATGATTCCAGGGAAACCGAAACTCACCTGAGATATCAAGCCACAAAGTTCGTTGATAACTGGACTCTTTCCGGTGGATTTAATGTGATCAATGCCGATTACAATAATACAACTGAAGACCTCATTAATAACCGGTCTTTTAACACAGACCTTAATTTCTTCAGGTACGGATTGTTTATACAATCATCCGCCAATTTCAGTATGAACAGAATTGGTATTTCCTTAGGCCTCAGAACAGATGGCGACAGTTTCACGGAATCCGGCCATCAGCTTTACCGTACTCTGAGCCCACGCGCATCTATTTCATACAAACTCACTGAAAATGAAAAGTGGACACTAAATGCATCACTCGGCAGGTACTACAAGATCCTGCCATACACCACCCTTGGCTTTCAGAATAACAACGGTCGTTTCCCAAATAGTGATTCAGATTATATTCAAAGCGATCATATTGTTGGTGGCGTTGAGTATCTGTTAAACGATAGAGCCAGAATTTCAGCTGAAGGTTTTTTCAAGTACTACAGCAACTACCCTGTTTCTACCACCGACAGTGTTTCTCTGGCTAATAAAGGCGGTGATTTTGAGGTTTCCGGGAGTGAACCGATTGTTAGCGCCGGCAACGGCAGAACCTATGGCATAGAGTTACTTTATCAGCAAAAATTTACCGGTAAGTTCTATGGTGTTGCCGCCTTTACATTTTACAAAAGTGAATTCACCAACCTCTTCAGCAATACTTATAAACCTGCCGTTTGGGATAACGGCACTTTGATTTCTCTGTTGGGAGGCTATAAATTTGGTAAGAACTGGGAAATCAGCAGTAGATTCCGGTACCTGGGAAAAGCCCCTTACGCTCCTGTCGATCAATCTTTAACCCTTCAAAACTACCCGGCTGTTTTCAGAGATTACGAACTACTCGGATCCGTCCGGCTCGACCCTCTGAGCCAACTTGATGTTCGGGTGGATAAGAAATTCAACTTTCAGAACCTGAGTCTTGATATTTATCTGGAAGTGCAAAATGTGCTGGCTCAGTCTGGTCCGTCTGAACCACGATATGGATTAGACCGCAATGAAAACGGAGAAATCATCACACCAAGAACCCTGGTGCAGGTCAACCGAACAGATGAGGCGGAAGTGCTGCCTTCTATCGGATTGGTTCTGAATTTCTAAATTAACCGATCAGTTGATGACGGTAAAGTAAGCCACGGCTTTAGGTTTAAAATTTCGAAGGCGTAGTTCATAGTTAGTTTCAATGAGGTCGATGTCTGGCGTTACATAACCGGTTGAGTCTTCTATGATCTTCGAATACGGCACATAGGCTTGATAAGGCTGTAATTTTTCGACCTCTGCAAATTGCTCGATGGGAACATCGTACGTGATGGTTACAGAAGCCGGATTGTAGGTAACGCTTTGTCCCCTTGGCAAACCTCTTGTATCGATGTACACTGTAGTCTCTCCCTCTGTAAACTCTGAGATATCAGCCTCAAATTGTATCTCCGTTTCAGACAGTTCGATCACTCCGGTACTTTTCTGTAATTCAATATTCCGTGAAATATCATTCCTGACCCCTTTCAGCCTGAGCGTATCCTGAACCACCCATTCATCAATATCTGCTACTTTTGAGGCTGCCCCAGTTATGATGATGCTATCAGGGCTGATGACCGGTTCACCGATCATACCAAATCGGTTCTGAAACTGGATATCTGTGTTGAGTACCACTGGGATCTTTTTGGATACTTTGGCTTCCATATCAAGGCGGACCACCAGCGGCTGAACCTTGGCAATATCCACTCCTTGTAAATAGCTGAGCCTTTGACGAACCTGATCAAATAAATTAACCTCTTCATTCTCAATATTGATGATCACCGTAGGCGGATCATTAAAAAGTGAAAGCAACTGCCAGCCATCACCGGCAACATCAGCTTGAACAAATTCAGGAAGTTCTTCAGTCAGCGCCATGTCCTCAGGTATATTTCCCGGTTCAATGGGCAAATTTACATTGATGCTATAACTGCCACTCAGATTCACAATAAACCATAAAGCCACTGCCATAATGTAGGCACCGATGAAAACCACCACTTTTTCCCGACGCAGAAAGCTAATCTCCTCTTCTTCAACACCGGGTTTGGTACCCGACTTAAAAAGGTCTTTTATCTGATTAATAAATGGGTGGTTAAAAAAATCTGCCATGAAAGAATATAGATGCAGGGTTTAGTTTAATCAACTAACTGCGAACAATGATATCAGCAATGATATCGCCTTTTACTTTTGAGTTCAATTTTTTAGCAATGCTAAACCGATTGGAGTGAATTTCGTGCCGCCAGGCCGGATGCTTAACCTTCATTGCCAGCTTGTTACCTTCAAAGTGAAGATCCTCGACTTCTGATGCCATCCGCTTTCCCACTACATCCTCAAAAGCCGACAAGATCATGCCTTGTTTAAGCTTTCGCTTCTGAGGAAATTTCTCAAGAAAATCTTCCAGTACAGAACTCAATGATTTTGGCGTATCAAATCTCATACATTCACCTCTTCAACCCTACCGTTATCAACTTTATAGAACCGGTTATTTTCACCATCAAAAGTCACGTAATCTTTAAAGGGTACCGGGTTAGCGGAAGTTATGAATATTTGACCTTTATGTTGTTGAAGGGCGGTAAGCAATATCTCAGTTTTTTTCAGGTCAAGGTCGCCAAACACATCATCCAGCATGAGGATAGGTAAGTCATCAAGTTCATCGGAATAATAATGCAGCTGCGCCAGCTTCAACGAGAGTGCAAACAGGCGATGTTGGCCCTGTGACCCAAACCGCCTCAATTCAAAATCATCCAGATAAAACACCACCTCATCTCTGTGTGGGCCAACGGTTGTGATCTCCCTTTCAATTTCTTTTGCCTGTACTCTTTCAAGTTCTTCAAAGTAGGCCTTCTCAATTTCTTTCGGATCTGAACCCGGCGTGCAAAAGGTCTGATATTCCAGGTTGGTCGTCAGATCCATGCCGGAAATCATAGCATAATCTTCTTCCAGATAATCTTTCAGTTTTTCCAGAACTTCATATCGCTTAGCCACGATCCTGGAGCCGGTCTCAACCAACTGCACATTCCAGGGCTCCAGATAGGCTTCAAGTACCGAAGCCGGTCCCCGGTATTCCTGAAGTAAACTATTTCGTTGTTTCCTCACCCTCCGGAACTCGATCAGGTCCCGCAGATATCCGGGTGAGATCTGACTGATAAAAGAATCGATGTAGCTGCGCCTTTCTGCCGGTCCTTCCAGCGTTAATTTTTTGTCATCGGGTGTTAGGGTGACCACCGGCACCATGCCGATCAAATCGGACAGTTTTTCAAGGGGAGAATCATTCACAAAGATCTTTTTTCCATCTCCTCGGGAATATGAGCAGGATACATCAAATTCTGAACGGATCTGCCCTTCGAAATGCCCTTTGATCATAAAATAACTTTCATCCTGATTGACCACATACATATCGGTATTGGATACAAAACTACGCGACATACACAGATAATGAATAGCATCGATCAAACTGGTTTTTCCTGAACCGTTTGGCCCCGTTATAACATTTAAATGCGGAGCCCAGTCGATCTTGGTCTCCACATGATTCCTGAAATTAAGTAGTTCTGTGTGGGTATTTCGCATACGCTATATGGTACGCATTCTATCAGTTTATAACAGGGGCTAATAATAAAAAAAGAGCCGGCTATCTATCCAAATGCCGGCTCCTTAGAAAGCTACTATGTGTATGTAAGTGATGCTATAACTCTATAGCCTGCCATTTATTATGCGGATACTAACTTTTTTTGAATTTTATTTTATCTGCCGATTTGATCACACTTTTACCGGCTTCCTTCAACAAAAAAAGCCACTGCTTGAACAGTGGCTTTTAAGATGAATGCTTTATTGTTTTATCCTAAACCAAAAGTATCTCTTCCTAAGAACAGTGCCGTATCACCAAGCTGTTCTTCAATTCGAAGCAGCTGATTGTATTTGGCAATACGGTCGGTTCGGCTCATGGAACCTGTTTTGATCTGTCCGGCATTTGTAGCCACAGCCAGATCAGCAATGGTAACGTCCTCTGTTTCACCTGAACGGTGAGAGATCACGGCTGTGTATCCATTCTTATGGGCCATTTCGATAGCATCCAGGGTTTCAGTGATCGTACCGATCTGATTTACTTTAATAAGTATGGAGTTAGCGATACCCCTTTCGATACCGGTAGCCAATCGCTCGGTGTTGGTTACGAACAGGTCATCCCCAACCAGCTGTACTTTATCACCCACTGCATCGGTCAGTTTTTCCCAGGCATCCCAGTCATTTTCAGCCAGGCCGTCTTCAATGGAAATGATAGGATATTTATCCACCCAGTCACTCCAATATTTCACCATGTCGTCGGTATCTTTTTTGGAACCGTCACTCCATTTGAATTCGTAGAGTCCTGTTTCGGTGTTATAAAATTCAGAAGCAGCCGGATCCAACGCAATCAGCACATCTTCTTCAGGGGTATAGCCCGCTTTTTCCACCGCTTTTAGGATCACCTCGATCGCTTCTTCATTGGATTTCAGGTTTGGAGCAAATCCACCTTCATCGCCAACAGCCGTGCTGTATCCGGCATCGCTCAATACTTTCTTGAGATTATGAAATATTTCCGATCCCATTTGCAGAGCTTCGCTGAACGTCTCAGCCCCAGCCGGCATGATCATAAATTCCTGCATATCCACACTGTTATCCGCATGAGACCCCCCATTGATGATGTTCATCATTGGTAGTGGCATCACTTTCGCATTTACGCCACCTATATATCTCCACAACGGCATATCCAGTTCTTTAGCGGCAGCTTTCGCAACGGCCATGGATACCCCAAGAATTGCATTGGCTCCCAGTTTTGCCTTGTTTGGCGTGCCATCCAGTTCAAGTAAGAGATCATCCAGATACACCTGATTGAAAGTTGAAAGGCCCAATAATTCCTCAGCGATCACCGTGTTCACATTTTCAACGGCTTTCAGAACACTTTTGCCTAAATAATAATCTTTGTCACCATCGCGTAACTCAACGGCTTCGTGTTCTCCGGTTGATGCGCCGGAAGGAACCGCCGCTCTGCCCACCGTTCCGGTTTCAAGTGTAACGTCAACTTCCACGGTTGGGTTACCCCGCGAGTCGATCACCTGTCTTGCATGAATGTCTTCTATAAAACTCATTATTAATTCTCCGATTAGTTAAGTGAGATTCTTACGGCTTAAAGGTACTGTTATTTAACCTG
>JAASTO010000093.1 GCA_021767245.1 Balneolaceae bacterium | reverse complement strand
TGCTCTTTATCTTTATCCGAGATTTTTTCAATTAAAATAAGCCCGCAAGTGCGGGCTTTTGAGTTAAATATGGTGAATTATTTAATTAAATGACCTCAAGTCGGTTATCAACTAAACTGGCACCACCCTCATAGGCTTCCTCAGTAGCTTCCTGAATTGCGTTGATAGATAATACTTCACCGTTTAAGGTTGCAACACCATTTTCTACAGAGACCTCTACATTTGCTGCATTTACAAAAGGTGACATAAGTAATTCGTCATTGATAGACGCCTTAAGCTCTTTATCTGAAATGATTTCTGGAGCATAGTCGTAGTCAAAATCAATGACATTCCAATCATAGAACATTGGTTCATAGGTCAATTCGTCATATTTGACCGAAATATTATTATCGATTTGAACAACACCATTTACGGTTGATGCCACTTCGTCGGCCTCATATTTTTTAAAATACGATTCAGTTGTACCTGATAAAGTTACATTACCATTATTAACACTGACTTTGATGCTATCTTCTTGAACGTAAGGATCAATGCGTAATGCATCCAATACATCTTCTTTTATCTCCATATCAGTCAGATTCATATCAGGTACTACAACGATCTCGTTAGCTATGGCTAGTTCATTGTCAAAAGTTTGAACGCCATGTGTGTTTTTAACGACCTGAGCTGCAGCACGTGCTGCTTTCAAATTTGTTAAGGTTCCTGTCAGCGTTACACTTCCATTCTCAACTTCAACAGTAACCATATCTGCCTCTACTCTGGGGTGTTGTTCTAAAGCTGATGTGATGGCATTCTTAATATCTACATCTGATTTATTAGCCAGAAAGTCTGTTCGAACCATGTCATCTTTGAGCCATGATTTGATCTCCAGATCTTTAGCGTTTACTTCATCTACGCCAGTAACATAAGCATTAGAAATGGCCATGTTTTTTTCATACAAACTTCCAACGCTTCCTGAAAGCGTGACAGTTTGTTGATCAACACTAATTTCTACTAATCCGTCTTCAATTCTGGTGTTCCAAGCAAGAGCACTTCTGACATCATTTTTAATCTCGTCTTCGGTTCTTAATTCAGCATAGTTGATTGAAACGTTGTTTATGATACCTCTTACTCCGTCTACACCACGAACTACTTTTTCTACTAACTGCTTTTCTTGCCAAGAATCAACCGAACCTGAAATGGTTACTATACCATTTTCAACCGATGAATTAATTTCCCATTTATCAGTAGCAGGATCAGACAGTATGGCATCTTCAACATCTTTTTCTACCATGCTATCTGGTTTATCGGTTTCAACAGTAATTTCATTCACAACTGAACGAACGCCTTTTACAGATGTAGCAATTCGCGCAGCTCTGAGTTTAGTTAAGATATCATCGGTAGTTCCAGTTAAGGTTACAATGCCATTTTCAGTGGCAATTTTAATCATATCAGGTTCAACCCCTCTTGCCGTAACCAGGTCACTGCTAATTGCTTCCGTTATTTCAGAATCAGCAGGCCTATCATCACTTGAATTTTGAGATTGGGCATTACAGGCAACTTGTGTTGTAAGAAGTGCGAAAATTAATGTTAATAAGGTAGGTAAGTTAGAGCTTTTCTTGAATATTGATTCGAAAAAATACATAACTGTATCGGTTTTTTTCGTTCAAATTCATTTTATAAACAGCCTTACAATAAATATTGTTCTGAATAATTATATTTTTAACAAAAATTAAAAATATTTAAAATATTTATAATAAAAAGGTATTGTACGGTTGAATATTTAATTACTATTAATAACAATTCTTCTCAGATGAGTATGTGTGTAGTTCAAAAAATATATTAAGGTATATAATAGAGTTGACAGCTGATTACCTACTATGTCTATGTAGTCCGTTGAATAGATGCTAATATGGTTGCATGGATTTTTCCCCAAAGGTAGAAACTGAATAGTATTTGGAATACTGCAAGGCTTGATCTGATAATTTATTTCTCAGTGCTTTATCTTCCATAAGTTGCTGAACTTTTTTCTCCAAAGCAGACTCTGTTCGGGTGTTTTAAAGCCATTGTAGCCATCATTCACGACATCATCAATTCCTGTGGGCTGTACAAAGCAGGGTGTTTCCACTAGAATCATGTGTAGACATTTTTCAACTGAATTGGTTGGAACAATAATGCCATCACATTTATGGGCAAATCGGCGAATTAAGGTGTGAGAAATCAAATTACGAAACAATCGGGTGGGTAGAGGCACAAAGTGTGCATAATGTTCTAACCGGGTATGATAGGTGAATACTACCGGAATCTTTTTCATTCGTCCGATGAAGAGCCCCAATGATCCCAGCCAGAATGGGTGGTGAACATGAATGATATTGGGCTGAAAAGAGCTAATCGTTTTTCGAATGTTTTTCAAAAAAATATTAGCCATCCGGAATTCACTTTCTTTTCCAAGTGAAATCATAGAGGGTACCCGTATAATATTTTCTTCATCGTTTTTTGATCATGATAGGTTGGTGCAACTGTTGATAGGAGGCGGCATTGCTGTAACCATAACTTACCTTTCGCATGTATTGAATGCCTACAGGGATGGATTGCTCGTTAACATGAATTATAACGTGATGATATTTTCGGTTTGTAATGTGATTTTGATAGTCATTCTGGAAGGGTGGATATTTTTTATTGAGGGTGCAAGGTCAAGCCAAAGATCTGTAGAGCTTGATAATCAGGTAATGGAATTGCAATTTGAAATGCTGAAAAAACAAATCGACTCCCATTTACTCTGATCACGGATGCTGAAGCTGATTAAAAATATCTTGTTTGCCGGGGTCCTACTCGGATTGTCGGCCGGTGCAATATACTGGACCGAAGCTGAAAAAGAGATCCGGATCCTGTGCCTGATGTTTGATGCCGGGGAGTCAGCAGATTATGTAACCAAGACCCTGAATACCGGAAACCTGCTTAAATACGAGCGAAGTGGGGATAAATTGATGGTATGGAGCAACTACGATCTGCATTCGAACAGGTGTACTGTAGAATTTGCAGGGAATGACATCATCAATAGCAGAACGTATGTCAATTATTTTGACTTGAAGGCATGGTTGGTTTGGGTCTCAACTTTCATTTCGCTGGGATTCATTGTGTTTCATGGGCTGCTGGCAAATGGATACCCGATTGGTGCGTATGCGTGGGGTGGAAAGAATGAAGTACTGCCAAAGAAATTACGATACGGCAGTCTGTTTTCAACCATCTTGTTTGCGGTCGTTGTCTTGTTACTGCTTGGCGCAAATTTAGAATTTCTGCGTATTGCAGAAACCTACCCTGTTTTAGGATTGGTATTCATGATCAGTGCCTTTTTCAATTTTAATACCGGTAGTGTAAAAGAGAAAAGAATGGAGGTGCCATTGGCTGTGCTGCTTTATTTAAGTTTTCTGGTTCTCTCCTTGCAGTAAACGGGTGCAGTTTACCGAATTCTAAACGAATCTCCCTCCGTCAGCAGCTTAAAATTCACGCCTCGGTTTTCCTGTAAGCTCATGCTGTCCCAATAGGTTATATCCCGTTCAAATGATCCGCGAAAAGAAAAGTGCTGAACCTGTACGGCATGAACCGTGATGTCGCTGTCGATGACTTTGTCCTCCCACCAGTTCTAAAAACTAAACCATCAGATTTTAGCATCCATGAAAGAGCTTCTTACCTCTTCTAACATGGTTATACCAAGGATAATACCCGTCAATTCACCTTATTAGGTCATATCCATTTTTTGTTAAAAAAAAAGAAAGAAATATGAGCGTATTAGGAAGTCTGTATCGTATTTGAATTTGAAGCCATGATCAGGATTGCCCAATGAGGTACAGTACATGCTTGAAGTTTGAATTTTAATACCAAACTGCAACGGGGTGCTAATTACTATGTCGTATGCCGACTGATATTTCATCAAATAGTAAGATCCATGGATGTAAGGCTAACAAAAACCAATCGGTCAGGAAAAACTGATTCAACACAAATTAAAACCTAAAACAATGATTAAACAATTTAATGTCATACTTTTATTAGCGTTAGTTGCGGTGCTGAGTTCATGTAGTGATTCACCAACCAATGACCCCGTGCCTGACAGCCCGGATAATTCAGATCCTCCCACACTTTCGGCGGTGATCGGGTATTCCCCGGCTTCACCGGAAGTGGGAATGGACGTTAATTTAGATGCAACGGCTTCAAGTGACGATCAGAATATCGGTTATGATGTTAGCTGGTCGTTTACAGATCGCCCGGCAGGGAGTTCTGCAACTATAACAGGCTCAACCCAACCAAATGCAGTATTTATACCGGATGTAGCCGGAGACTACATTGTGGAACTGGAAATAAGCAACTCATCTGAAAATGTTTCTGATTCTCAAACTGCAACCATCACGGTAACACCTGTTGAGCAGAATACCATTGAACTGAGTGGTACCATTAGCAGTGATTCTACACTGGTTGATCTTTTTGCAGATCCGACAAAGCCTGATTACCTGGTAGTAGGTAATTTGGATATCGAGGCTATGCTGACTATTGATCCCGGCGTTGTGATCTATGTTCAGCAAGATCTGGGGATCAATATAAACGGAGCCGGAATTATTAAAGCGGATGGCGAAACCGATAATATGATAGTGATTACAGGAGAAAATCAGTCGGTGAATGGTTTCTGGAGAGGCTTGAACATCTATTCTAATTCAGTTGAAAACTCGATCAGTCATGCTGAGATTAGTTATGGAGGGAGTGTTTCAGCAGGTACTTACTTTGAAAATGCAACTGTAACTATTGACAGGGCTGCGGTACAGATGTCTGACGTTAAAATTTCGAATAGTGGAGGGTATGGAATTCAAACCCGCCGAAATGAATCGGAATTTCCTATGCAGAACATGATCTTTGAGGCGAATGACCTTGGTCATGCGTACATTCATACAGACCAAATGGGGTATTTCGATAACGGCAGTTCCTTTGATGGCGGATATGTTTTCGTTTACAGTGGGGATACCACAGCTGACATGGATATTGCAAATCTGAATGGAGCTAAATATCAGATCATGGCCAAATCAGATTTTGGGCATACAGTATCTATAGAAGCCGGAACTGAATTTGAATTTGCAGCGGATGCCGGCTTGGATATAAATAACGGATCAACGATCATAGCGCAGGGTACTGCAACAGATAAGATCGTGTTTACCGGGGTAAGTAAAGCACCGGGTGCATGGAGAGGTATCTTTATCGGTACAAGTTCAGTTGATAATATCCTTGAACATGTTGATATCAGTTATGGTGGCAGCAGTGAGATCGGAACCTATTTTGGAAAAACCAATATGGCTATCGACAATGCGAAAGTGACGCTTCGAAATGTTTCCATAACCGATAGTGATGGTTACGGGGTTCAAACGAGAAGAGACGGATCAATCTTTAGTGTTGAGAGCAGTTCATTTAATAATAATGCATTCTCAGACATGTACATTCACCCAACACAGGTTGGTTTTATAGATAATCAAACTAACTTCAATGGGGGAGATGTAGAGGTTTACAGTGGAGACACTGAAGATTCAGGCGCTGTAACCTGGAGTAACTTGAATAATGGCACCTATTATTTTTCAGAATCCGTAACCATTGATAATGAAGTTACCGTTGAAGCCGGCGCTTATTTTGAGATGGGAACCAATGTGAATTTGATCGTATCCGCTTCGACAACCGCCGGTGTGAGCGTCTTCAAAGCATTGGGTTCAGCTTCTGAGCCGATCACCTTTACAGGAAGGTCACAATCAAAAGGAGCCTGGGGTGGTATTTTGATCTCATCCTCATCCTTGGATAATATTATGGATCATGTTTTAGTAGAATATGGGGGAGGAAAAGACCTGGCGACTTATATGGATGCCGGTAATCTGGGAGTCTATAATGACGGATACCTAACGCTCACAAACTCATCGATCGAGAATAGTGCTAACTATGGTGTGATCATCAGAACAGGACGCAATGCGATACTTAATAAGACCAATGTTACCTACGCAAATAATGATAATCTGGACGAATACACGTACTAGAAAAAACGGTCTGTAATCGAAGATCTGGTTAGTAGTGAAATGGGTATCAGTTAATTCTGGTACCCATTTTTAATTGTTTTAGATTCTACCGAATTCTAAACGAATCTCCCTCCGTTAGCAGCTTAAAATTCACGCCTCGGTTTTCCTGTAAGCGCATTGCTGCAGAAAAATCATTTTCAGGATCCTTCATGCCATCATCAGCCAGTGGAAACGTACCAAAGTGCATGCCAAAGCTGATCTCAGCTCCCACATCCTTATGAACCTGAATGGCCTCTTCCGGATTGACGTGCATGGGTTTCATGAACCAGCGTGGTTTGTAGGCACCGATAGGGATCAACCCCACTTTAATATCCGGGAAACGCTGACCGATTTCTGTGAAAAAGGGACCATAACCGGTATCACCGGCAAAATAAACATCACCGGCCGGGGTCTCGATCACATAGCCATTCCAGAAGGTCTTATCACGGTCAAATAATCCGCGGGCAGAAAAGTGCTGAGCCTGAACGGCATGAACCGTGATGTCACTGTCGATGACTTTGTCCTCCCACCAGTTTAATTCAAAGACCTTGTTGATGCCGTTACTATTCAGCATGCGACCAACGCCAAGAGGGGCGATCACGCGGGGCTCATAGGCTTTATTGATCTTTTTAAGGGTTTCAATATCCAGGTGGTCGTAGTGGTTATGGCTGATAACAATAAGATCGATACGGGGAAGGTCCTCAAATCGGATGCCGGCAGGGCGGAATCGCTTGGGGCCTGCAAAACTAACCGGACTCACCCGATCACTCCATACAGGATCGGTCAGAATGTTTACCCCGGCCACCTGAATTAAAAAAGTAGAGTGGTTTACATATGTGATGGTCATCCCATCGGTTACATTTTCAGCCGGTTTGGGGGCAAAGGTAACATCGGATTCCGAAATCGGAACCCATTCTCCCTGATCTCTTTGCAGGTACCATTTCATGACATCCATGAACGATTTCTCGGGAACTTCTCCGGGGTTTTCAAAGGTTTTTCCGTTGAAGTGCTCGCTGACCGGCCCCTCATATCCCGGCTCCGATACATACCAGCCAATAGAGGCGATAAGTAGTGCTGCAGTGATAAGCAGGATTAAAAGTATGGTCATGATTTTACCAATGAGTTTCATGCGTTGGTTTTGTTTAACGGCTACTTTAAGGTTTTTGGGGATTAGTAAATAAGGGAAAAGGTGATATGATGTTTTGTGTAATACAGACCTTAAATCCTTTCCTTACGTTCCCTAATTTACTTATTTCTTAATCACCGGTCACTCGGTTTCAATTGCTCCTCAAAGAATTGATAGATCCTGCGATACTCATCATACCAGGCATCTTCATCCTGAAAACTGTGACGTTCGGTAGGGTACATCATCATCTCAAAGTTCTCATTACCGGTTTGAACCAATCTCTCGATGTATTGTACCGCATCCTGAAACCCGACATTATTATCAATGAGCCCATGCAGGAGGATGACCGGTCGTTGCAGGGAATCCGCATAAGTCAAGGGATTACTGCGCTCGTAGTGTTCCGGAAATTCTTCAGGATCACCCAGTCTTGGCAGGGTGTACCATGGGTTAGTGTAGTAGTAGTTCTCCCAGTTGGTGACCGATCGCAAGGCGGCTGCAGCATCAAAGTGTTCCGGTGAAACTCCCACGGCATAAAGTGCCATGAATCCACCATAGCTTCCTCCGTAAATACCCACCCTGGAGGTATCCGCTTTGTCATAATTATCGGCCAGGAAAGCGAGACCGTCTTCAATGTCCTCGGTTTCGTACTTACCCATCCAGTTGGTCACATCCTCCCGGAATTTACGGCCGTATCCGGTACTGTGTCGGTAATCTACTTCGATCACGTAATAACCCTGATGCGTCAGGAACTGATGAAACATATACTCGCGCCAGTAACTGCTTGACCATCCTTTATAGACATTTTGCAGGGAACCGGCTCCGTGTACAAATACCACCACAGGGTTCCCCTCCGGATTTCTGCGTTCCGGTTTTAATATCGACATAGATAAACGGGTCTCTCCATCCCTACCCGTGAACCGAACGTAATCTTCCTTCTGCCAGTCATATTCAAAGAATGACTCAGGTACAGAATTTGTCAGCTGTACTTCTCTTTGAGGGATCTTAGTATCGACCATATACAGGTCAAAGGGCTCATTGAAATAGGTTTTGCTATACACCACATAACGTCGGTCAGGGCTTAAGTTGAAGTCCCGCCGGTATCCTTCAGCGGAGGTCAGTTTGGTTGGCAGATTAGTTATGATATCAAGCTTGTACAATTGCACTTCACCCGGATCCATCTCATTGGTAGCCATTACAATGGTACGCTCGTCTACCCAGGTAGCCCAGGGGATGTCATACTCTCCAAAAGTATGTTGTTCAAAACCCGATCCATCGGGATTGACGGTATAAATGTGATTCCATCCATCCTGCTCGCTCTGAAACATCAGGCGTTCGGTGGCCGGGGCAAATTCCATGTTGGTGCCATAGAGCCAGCCTTTGGTGGAATCCTCAAAAAGAACCTTTGAGCTAAGGTCGTTTGTATTGAACACCTCGATCCGGCGCTTTTTCATGGGGGCATCGATGATATCCAGGGCAAAGTGTTTACCGGTGGCGCTGATATCAGAACTCACATATCCCTTGTGTTCCAGGATCACTTCCACGTCACCACTATCGATCGGGGCCACGGAAAAGATCCGGTTTGGAATACCGCGTCGGGTTGATCCGGTTTCTACGTATTGACCGGCATATTCTGGAAAGTAGTATTCGGTATAATCCGAACTATCAAATTGACTCAGCAAGAGTTTGTTGCCTGCCCAGCCGGCCACGCTGTAACCGGGGTCATCTTCTGCTTTATTGGTGATCTGCTTGATGAAAGCTTCTTCTACCCCTGATATCCACACATTGCCGTTCTGTACAAAGGCAAACTGAGTGCCATCGGCATTCCAGACGGGGTTGTAATCGAAGCCTTTGGAAGCCACGATCATTCTTCGATCCTCAAAGTTTGAGTTGGCGAGGATCAGATCTCCGCCTTCCGTAAAGAGAACGTGCCTGCCATTAGGTGATAACTCGTAACTCCGAACTACATCCTCAGGTGCTTCTTTTTGATTCTTGCCGCTCAGGCCAACCTGAAACAATTCCCGATCTGAGGTAGCCGAATCACTCCAGCTAAAATA
>JAASTO010000092.1 GCA_021767245.1 Balneolaceae bacterium | reverse complement strand
TTCATACTCACCGTCTAAGTTTGTGGCGGTACCTTTATTCGTACCTTTTACCAAAACGGTAATACTTGGTAGCGGTTCATTGTCTTCAGCGGATACTACAACACCGGAAACGGTTTGTGCATGCAGTGACCCAGCTGAAACAAATAGCAGAAACATAAAGCAACTGCTAAGTTGTAGTAGCTTTCTCATCATAACTATTGATTTGTTTGGGTTAGTGTAAGTACCTGCTTACAATACTTTAATTTTATGCTAAATGAAACTAAAAACTAACACTCTAAAGGCTGTAAGCGCTTACTTTTAAAATTTTTTTCACAAAAAAAAGCTGACCTCTCGATCAGCTTTTTAAATCAAATGTGTATTTGGAGGAAATGTTACTTCAAATATTCCACAAACCAGCCTTCGGTCCATTCTAAAACTTCTGCCAATGGCTTCGGGAAATCTTCATTCTCAAATGGATGTGCGGCACCGTATGTGTGGGTGCCGTTGGCTACCAGTCGTAGTTCTTTGTCTCTTGCCTTGCAGGCTATGTGTAGTTGCTCTGAATCGGTATAGGGAACTGATTCATCATCCCGTCCGTGGATGAACAAAGTCGGGATCCTGAGCTCTTTAACACGCTCCATAGCAATGACACGGTCAGCGTTATTCACTGAATCCTCATATACCACTTTTCCTACTTTCATCTTTTGGCCGGTCCGGCTGTTTTCGATCTCCGTATATCCCTGATTTTCCCAATCTTTTTTCATCTCATCCGTCCATCTTTCCCTATAATCTGCCGGGGCTGACCACGTTACCAGGCATTGAACCGGATCATATTCTACCGCAGCAGCTATTGCCGTATGTCCTCCCCGGGAATGCCCAACCAACCCAATGGTATCGGTATTCAGGTTTGAGTGATTATCTAAGATCTCTCCTTTTTGAAGGGCTTCGATCACCGTTCCGATGTCATCCAGGTCCTGGGAAAATGTTTCTCTTTCAAACAGATCCATTTCAGTGAATTCTGTTTTATTCTCACCGATCCCATTTAGTGAAAAATTCATAGCCACCACACCAAAACCGGCACGGGCCAATTCTTCACACACATCCGGAAACGGGCCCCAGTCTTTGAACCCCTTAAAGCCATGTAGAAAAAGGATCACCGGAAAACTTAAACCGTTTCGCGAGATCGGTGAATAGAGGTCATACCGGATCGGTAAGCCTTCGGTTGAGGGAACCTGTCCGGTTGAGATCGAAATACTGCTAACTTCCATAAATAGTAAATTTATTTATTCTTATTGAAATCGAGAGTGTCCAGTTTAACCAATTTTCTGAGGTTATTAATTTCATTTTGTCTCAGAAACCTCCAGCGACCCATGGGTACATCCTTAAGTGTGAGCCCTGCATATTCAATTCGTTTGAGTTTAGTCACCACGGTTCCGTGAAATTCCACCATACGCCGGATCAGGCGATTACGCCCCTCAAAAACAGACATTTCAAAAGTATTCGGATCATCCATAAACTGAGTGATGTTATACCCCTTTGCCACACCATCTTCCAGCTTCACTCCATTCAGGTATTCTTCAAGCTGGGCTTCGCTTAGCGGTTTGTCTGTGGTGATCTGATAGGTTTTTCGAACGCTGTAACTTGGGTGCATCAGCCGGTGAGCCAGGTCCCCATCGTTGGTCAGGATCAGCAAGCCGGTCGTATTTCTATCCAATCGGCCCACCGGGTAAACGCGATACCCCGTGGCATCCTCGATCTGATCCATCACAGTCGTACGATCCTTCTCATCATCTGTAGTGGTGATCACATCCTTGGATTTATGCAACAACAGATACACAAAAGGCTCCAGGCTCAGGTTCTGCCCATCAACCACTACCGAATCCTTTCGGCGCACTTTGGTACCGAGTTCTGTGGTCACCTGACCGTTAATCATCACCTTTCCGGCCGAGATATACTCATCCGCTTCCCGTCTTGAACAAAAACCGGCATGGGCAATAAATTTATTCAGCCGGATCTTCTCATCCTGCGAATAATTCTGATCTATCGTTTGTGCCTTCTTGTTATCTGCTTTGTTCTTGTATTTTTTCTTACCGCCTTTACTCATTCTTCCTCGTTGGCTTCACTGTCTTTATTCTTATTAATTTCGTTGTCATCCACTTCATCAACTTCATCCGACTCACGGTTCATTTCTTCGGTTTGAACCGATCCTTCCTCTTCCTGTTTCTGATCAATCATTTCCTCAACAATATCTTCAAGGGGATCAGAATCTTCCTCATCCATTTCATCGATCATAAGCTGCCGCTCCATCAAAAGCTGACGATGTTCGGCCATATCATCATCTTTAAGGATCTCATCGATCTCACGTGGTTTTGGCAATTCATCTACCGAGTTGATCCCAAAATGTCTCAGAAAATGCTTGGTAGTTCGGTATAACAGGGGCTTACCGGGACTGTCTGCTCTTCCGGAAACCTCGATCAGGGCTTTTTCCATCAGTTGCCTCAGAATATATCCTGAATCAACCCCTCTGATCTGATCCACCTCCGGCTTGGTAATAGGTTGCCGGTACGCCACAATTGCCAGAGATTCAATGGCAGATTGTGACAGTTTCCGATAGGCATTTTCGTGCTGAAAGATACTGAGCCAATAGTGGTACTTAGGCTCGGTGACAAAGGTGTAACCGCCGCCCAAAAGCTGGATACGGAAACTCAATCCATTTTCATCATATCTCTCATTCAGCTTATCTACAAAATCTGAGACGGTCTCTTCCGTGATCTCGATCTGTTCTTCATTTTCTACAATGATCTCACGGATCTTGGAACCGGAAATGGGCTCATCACTGGCAAATATCAGTGCCTCTATCACCGATGAGAGCCGGGTTCCATCAATAAATTCATAGTCATTCTTCATTATGAAGTATCAAAAAATGTTCAAAGGTTTTATCACTAAAATCAGTCTATAAACATACACAAAGTGTGAACCACCCGACAAAATTATTTTATGATTTTAATCTGTCTTAGAAACACCGAGTTCTGTTTATCGTTTGTAACAGAGCAGTGTATGCGGATCTTTTCGGATCACTCTGTACCCCATCAGGTGAAAGATCTCTTTAACTAAAAACTTTGCGACTTTAAGATCGACTGTAAACACCCGGTCCTGTTCCTTTTCTACCCCCGGAAGCAAATGGAGGTAATTGTTTATAAATGACCCACGAAGTTTAGACGACAGTTCAAGCCAGAAAGCAGACCTTCCCCTCAGAATAAAAAAACCGTCATTGCCTTTCGATTGATACAGAGGCATGAAGATCAGTCCACTTTTTGGAGCATATATCGGCTCTCCCTTTTCATTTGCCAGAAGATCGCCTTTGTAAACCGGATCAAAATTCAAAAACCCCTCTTTCATTTTGAACTGTGAGGCATCGTCCACATAATGATGATAGCTGATCTCGTAATAGCTGTCCTCAATCTCAGAATCTCCATGCATCATTTTTTCGTAGTAGTGAACCTCCCTGAGCTTGAGTGTATATACCTGAGTATGATGTAAATACAGCCAGAGAAAAGCCTCCATTCGATCGACTGAGCTTTTAGCCTCATGTTTTCCAGCCTCGAAACCAATGGCAGGGTATCCAAGATCGTTGATATAACTTAGCAGGGTTCCATGAATGGTTTCTTCGATTCCCAGAATTTGTGGAACCGGGAAGTAGCTGGCGCTTTTTCGATTCTCCAGTGTGTCGTTAAAAAGAATGAAAGCGCAACTTTCGGCTGAAGTGGTGTGCAGGTCAATAAACTTTAGATCCTGCGTAACAAAACGGTGCTCATTGACAACCTCATTCAGGGTAGCAAGTAACTCATCAGCTTCTTTCAACTCAGGAGAATCTAAATCGTTACTTTCATTTTCAAGAGCTCCATTGGAAACCTCTCCCCAAAGCCTGTTAAGGTCTCTGTCAAGATATCTAACTCCTTCCCTTAACGCTTTTAGGTTCCCGCTTATCATGTAAATGGAACCGTTGAGCAGATCTGTATTTTCAGAAAGGGATCGTGCGAGTCGCCGTGAGGCATGTATTCCGGCAACTTCGTTTCCGTGAATACCCGCAAAAATTACAACAACGGGACCGGTGTCCTTTTTATGGCTCCATATGATCCGGTCAACCGATTCCATTTCAAACGACTCTTCTTCATTTTTTACTAACGTACTTCGTTCTTGCAAAACTTTGCTTTTAATCTGATTTATGTTCCAGTGTTTTAAGTAACCGGATCGTAATATTCATAAAATTTCCTTCTGTGATGATACCCACCAATCGGCTGTTCTTTACCACCGGCAGGCATCCGATCTGCTGATCTTTCATGATCGCCATCGCTTCCATAATGGATGCTTCGGGGTGAATGGTGATCGGATTTTGTATCATCACATCCGACACCGTTTTGGACCCCGTGTCATTTGTTTTCTCTTCAGTCTTTGAATATTCCCTGAGCAGTTGCCTCATGGTTATCAACCCGATCAAATGCTTCTGATCATCTTCAACCGGCAGGTACCTGATCTTTCGCCAGTCTAATAAGTTTGCCACAAACTCAAGAATATCATCCTTGCGAACCGTAAACAAATCAGTGGTCATGAATTCTTCCACCATCAGCTTGGAGGGTTTCCAATGCTCGAGGTCTTCCACACGGGCTGTTCCCCATTTGTGAACCGGTTCCCCTTTGTTCTGATTTTTGATCATGGCATTGGTGATGGCCGATAATGCCTGTTCCTTGTTTCCGTCCTTGATCAATTTACCATACGATTTCACCACCCAGTATGATCCGGTTTGAGCAGTATCAGCCCGGTCTTCAATGATACTGAGATAGGTATCTATATCTGATAAATCGATGTTTGCTTTATTAAGTCCGTTCCGGGCAATGGGCAGTAATTCTTCCTTGATCAATTCAACCGCAGTGATCTTTCGGTCTTTGGTCCACACAAATTTGGTATCCAGCCCCATTTTTGAGGCCGCAAAGAAATTCATACGGGCGTTATCGAAATCCATTTCCTGTGTGATATCGGGATACTCATCCTCAAATCCATTCAGTAAACCCAGCCAAAAGGCCGCATTAGCCACTTCATCCACCACGGTAGGACCTGATGGCAACACACGGTTTTCGATGCGAAGGTGTGGCTTTCCGTTACTGACTCCATAACAAGGCCGGTTCCATCGATAGACAGATGAGTTGTGCACATTCAATGCCATCAACTCCGGCGTCTTACCTTCTTCCATCAGCTCTTCAACTTCTTCCTCAATCTCTGCACTCAGCATCACCCGATACCTTGAAATATCCTCTTTATAGATATCAAGAATACTGTTTTCCAGCCACTGATTGCCAAATGTGACACGGGGACTCGAGTCCCGCAAATGCTCCCCCACTTGTCGCGTATCAATCGACTGATGAAATAAAGCCACCCGTGTTTCTGCCCAAAGTCGTTTACCAAACAGGATCGGAGAGTTTACAGCTGCCGCTAAAACGGGTGCCGTCACAGCCTGAGCAATGTTATATCGGTTCACAAATTCAGAAGGTTTTACCTGTAAATGAACCTGAAATCCGGTATTACAGGCTTCCAGCAATGGAGAATCGAACTTCATCAGCAATTCATCCATCCCCTGAATACGTAACTCAAACTCTTTCCCTCTCAGCTTATTGATGGCTTCACAAAGTGCCTCGTAACGCTTGAGTGGTGTGAGGTTTTCGATATCCACATCCATCTTTCGAATGGTAGGCAGGATCCCAGTCAACAAGATGTTGCCCCCCATTTCCCGGACGTTTTCCCTGACATATTCAACTTCTTTGTGGAGATTATTCTCCATTTGTGACAAACAATCACCGCCAAATTTCAGCGGATCCATGTTGATCTCAAGGTTGAACAGAGCGAACTCAGTGGTATAATTTCCCTCTCCAAGTTTTTTTAGTACCTCCAAAGATCGTGGAAAAACCTTGCCGTGTGCATCCACCATGCACAATTCCTGTTCTGCACCGATCCTCAGCGTGTCGGTTTCAAACCAGTTTTCGTCCAGCATTTTTTGCAGGGCACGCAGATCCCGAAGCACATGCTTCATGAAGGTTTGGATCTGTTCATTATCGTCAGCAAGCTTTACGCGCTCTTCTCCCATTTCCTGATAAATTTGAGTGGTGTAGAACTACCCCACTAAATACCAACTTTGCCGGGGTATTTGCAAATTTTTTAGCCGGCCTGTTTTGATACCTCTTAATGGGTCATTCCTGAAGTTCTACCTACTTTTTTACTGAATAGCATCCACATTTACATTTATCCGGACGGAGGAACTCTTTCCTTTTGAAGCGGCATTATACACCTCAAACACCTTTTCAAGTAACATTTCTATATATGAACCGCCTTTTTCGGGCTCGATCTTTAGAGTCACTTCCCATATAAATTTTTTATTGAGCCATGGAATGGCTGCAGGTGATGGCCCTAATACCGGGACATCAGGCACCACTTGTTCTATCGAACGCTTCAAAATGTGCGAAGCTGTGTTCACCTGAGGTTCTTTGCTTGATTTGATCTCAAACTTGATCAATCTGGAATATGGGGGATAGTACAAGGGTTTTCTAAACTCCATTTCCTGTCGTGCAAATCCCCGATGGTCGTGTTGTTTGGCAAATATCAGAGCCGGGTTTTCCGGCTGACGGGTTTGCAAGTAAACCGTTCCGGGTTTATCACCCCGACCGGATCGGCCTGAAACCTGACTGAGTAACTGATACATCCGCTCCGTTGCCTGAAAGGATGGAAAAGCCAACTCTGTGTCGGCATTTACAACCCCGACTACCGTTACATTTGGAAAATCGAGTCCCTTAGCCACCAGCTGAGTCCCGATCAGAATGTCTGCTTTACCTTCTCCGAACTCTTTAAGAATGCGTTCATGAGCTCCTTTCCTGGAGGTTGAATCCCGATCGAATCGAATAATATTGGCCTCCGGAAAAAACGTTTCAAGCTGTTCCTCCACATTCTGCGTACCCGATCCCTGTACTTTTAGGTTTGGGGAACCGCAATTTTCACAGTGAGTATCCTTTCTCCTGGCATAGCCGGTGTAGTGATCCATCAGCAAGTTTTTACGCTTGTGGAAGGTCAGGCTGACCGAACTCTCCGGGCTTTCCGGAATATGCCCGCAATCCTCACATTGAAGGTAACTGGCATAACCTCGGCGATTGTATAGTAAAATGACCTGCTCCTCTCGCTTCAATGCCTCCTCCATGGCAATAAACAGCGACGCAGAAAACTCTCCTTTCATGGCTTTGCCTTTGTACTGCTTCAGGTCAACGATCTCAACTTCAGGCAACACAGCATTGGCATGGCGATTTTTTAGTTCCAGCATGTCACATTTACCTTTGGCGGCCATATTCAAAGCCTGCATGCTTGGGGTGGCCGAGCCCATGATCACCACGGCATTATTCTTCTGCGCCCGAACTATAGCTGTTTCCCGGGCATGGTACCTGGGCGCCGGATCCATTTGTTTGTATGAGCTGTCGTGTTCTTCATCTAATATGATGATCCCCAGATCCTGCACCGGGGCAAATACGGCTGAACGCGGCCCGATCGCGATCTTTTTCTTGCATGAATTCAGGTCCTTCCAGGCCTGCAACCGTTCTGCGGCCGACATCCGGCTGTGTAACAAAGCGATCTCATCACCAAAAATTCGATAAAACCTTGATACGGTCTGTGGCGTTAACGCGATCTCAGGAACCAGCACGATGCCCCCTTTCCCGGCTTCGATCACCTGCTTGAGAGCATGAATATAGACTTCCGTTTTGCCACTTCCGGTAATGCCAAACAATAGGTAATTGGCAAACTCATTCTTCTGAATAGACTCACTGATGTTATCAAAAGCCTGTTTCTGATCTTCATTCAGCGTTTTGATGGATCCGGGATCAAACTCCAGCCCCTGTATATCAGACTTTTTGTCCACTTCCCGGAACGAGATCCATCCCTCATCCTGCAATTTTCTGATACTGTACGAATTGAACAGGGGATCATCCTGCAGGTCAGACTGTCGAACCGGGATCAAGGATGAGATCTCAGACAGAGCTTTGGCCCATTTCAGGGATTCATTGACCTCCTCACTATCCAAAAATTCACTGGCAACTTTTGCCGATTTCCCCTTTGCCCAGATCCACTCTCTTTCCGTTGTGACCGAAACTTTCAGATCCGGTTCTTCCCAGATCTCGATCTTTTTATCTTTTAATAATTTCTTGAAAACTTTATTTAAACCCGTTCCCTTCCAGCGTTTTTTGGCCTCATCCAAGGTGGTCTTGTTTTCACTAAGTTCGATGATTATCTCTTGTTCTTCTTCACTCAGACCATCTTTATTCATTTTATCTGACACACTCAGATATTTTCTGGATACAAAGTTGAGACCTGCAGGAAGTGCGGCTTGTATGGTTTCCCCCCAGCTGGCATAATAAAATTTTGAGATCCATCCGGTCAGCTCCAATAACTCTTTGGTAAGCAGCGGTTCTTTGTCCAGTATCTTTCGAACCGGCTTGGTCTTAAATGAAGGGACTTTATTATGGACCCGAACAATAACTCCTATCGCATAATAATTCCGAAATGGGATCCACACCCGCTGACCTTCCTGAACGTGGGGTTCAAGCTCATCGGGAACATGATACGTAAACTGCCTGCGAACAGCCGCCGGAAGAGCAACATCAACAAATGTGGACAAAACGCCGGATCTGGTTTGGGATTAATTTTGAAACGAAAGCTTATCCAATTTTCCACCCTGAATCAAACGATTTATACGAACATTGAACATTCAACACTGAACATTCAACATTCAGTGTTTATCACTTGGTCTTCATATTCTTTTTTGCTGTACTAATGCTTTTCACAAAAATTGAAATTAATTCCTCACACTCAGCTAATAAATCATCAAGCAATTGATCTTTTAATAAGGGTTTCCTCTTAATGATTTTCATGCATGTTGATGACTCTCTTAGCTCTTTCAATGCTATCTTAAATTTGTGGACAAAGTCTTTTCTAGATTCAGCACTTTGTGCCTCTGAGTAATGAAATGCTGGAGACGTACCACTCCGAACCAATTGATTTGCAAAATACTTCCCAGTGTAAGACTTTGGAAGCTTCTCAATTAAACTGATGATATTAATCGAAAATCTGATCAACCTATCCTCAAGATCATATACTCTTTTTGTACTGTTATTTTCCATTTTACTTCTGATTTGAATGTTCAGTGTTGAATGTTCAATATTCCTCACCCCAGCCATCCTTCTCTATCCAAACTTCGATACTGAATGGCTTCGGCTACGTGGTTCGATTTAATGTTTTCAGAGTGATCCAGGTCGGCTATCGTTCTTGAGACTTTGAGAATACGATCATAGGCACGGGCAGACAGGCCGAGCGTGGTGATCGCTTTTTTGAGGATCTTTGATCCGGCATCATCCAGTTTGCACATTTT
>JAASTO010000091.1 GCA_021767245.1 Balneolaceae bacterium | reverse complement strand
GTTGCCAGGGTTAATAAAACATTGATAAGCTTCTGCTCTTTTGACTGTTGTTCACTTCTTATATTTATACTAAATATCATTTGGTTCCCTCTCTTATTTATTCTTCTTATTCATTTCCTTTACCTACCCCAAGTTTCTTACAAATCATCGCTAACTGCTCTTTTTCTTCAGAGGTAAGGACAGAGAATTCTTCTTTAATTCTTTCAAGGTGTTGAGGAAAAAGGTCTTCAATGAATGCTCTCCCTTTCTTTGTCAGACTGATGATGACCGCTCGCCGGTCATTGGGATCCGTGACCTTTTCCACCAATCCATTTTTAAGAAGGTTATCGATCACTAGTGTAATATTACCACCGCTTTTTAGCAGTTTTTGGCCCAATTCTCTTTGATTCAACGGACCAAGATGCAGAAGCGCCTCCAGTGCACCGAATTGTGTAACGGTCAGGTTTGCATCAGACAGATGACGGGATAGTCGGCCATTCACACTTTCACTGGCTCGTGTTAATTTAATGAACGCGTTTAGCGTTCTTACTTCTTCTTTGTCGCCTTTAAAGTGTGTGCCCATTATTTCGTTTTTATATCGGAAACAAACTTTGGTTTCCGAACGGAATTATTGGTTAAATATCATAGGTAATACTCACCGGTGCATGATCTGAAAGATCCCATTTTTTTTCGATCTCCGCTTCAACAGCTGATCCTGACAGATCCGGTGTTGCCAGATGATAGTCAATTCTCCAGCCTTTGTTTCGTTCTTTTGAAGCGGCTCTGTAGCTCCACCAGCTGTACAGGTCCTTTTTTTCCGGATGAAGTTTCCGGAAAACATCCTCATAACCTCTATCCAGAAATTCACTCACCCATTGACGCTCTTCAGGCAAAAATCCGGATGTTTTATGCTGTTTGTCCGGGTTATGAATGTCAATTTCTGTGTGACAAATATTGAAATCCCCACAAAAGACTGATGGTTTGTTATCCTTCGTGAACCGTTCACCAAATTGAATGAATTTATCGAGGAAGTCCATCTTCATATCCTGCCTGATATCACCGGTGGTTCCACTGGGGGCATACACACTGAATACACGGAAAGAATCATATTCAGCCATAATTATACGACCTTCAGCATCTATCCAGTCCACTCCGATTCCGGATTCAACATGGATCGGTTCTTCCTTTGTATAGATCGCTACGCCGGAATATCCCTTCTTTTCCGCGACATGATAGTGCTCATGATAATCCAGCTCCCTGATATCTTTAGGGATCTGTTTCTCTGTGGCCCTCAATTCCTGAATACATATGATATCAGGATCACTTTCTTCCACCCAATCCACAAAGCCTTTTCGATGAGCCGCTCTGATTCCGTTTACGTTGTATGAACTTATTTTCTTCAAGCCGTCTCTCTATTTCCCTTTTATGATTCCAAAATTTCTCTTTCCAACTTTAAGGGTAAACTCATCCCCTTCTTTGAAGGTGATCGAGTAGTTCTTATCAATGACCTTCTTGTCATCCACGCTAATACCACCCTGTTTGATCATGCGTTTGGTTTCACCATTACTTGGAGAGAAACCGGTTTCTGCTACAATATCCAGTAGCCTGATTTCCTCTCCAACCGGGAAGCTGAAAGTCGGTGCATCATCGGGTACTTCTTTATTGATCACTGTTTTTTCAAAATGCTCTTTGGCTGCTTTTGCCGCTTCTTCGCCGTGATACATTCGAACTATGGTGAAGGCCAGATCGTGCTTGGCGTTACGAGGATCCTTCTCAATTTTTGCCTTTATGGCCGGCAGGTCATCCGTTTTGATATCCGTCACTAATTCATAATAGGCATAGATGAGATTATCCGGAATAGATAAAGACTTGCCATACATTTCGTTTGGCTCCTCATTAATACCTATATAATTGTCATAGGATTTAGACATTTTTGCTGAACCATCAGTTCCAACCAATAAAGGCATCATCAGGCAAACCTGCGGTTCCTGTCCGTCTTCTTTTTGGAGCTGCCGTCCAACCAGCAAGTTAAACTTCTGATCCGTTCCTCCCAGTTCCACATCTGACTTAAGGTGTACTGAGTCTTGCCCCTGCGCCAGTGGATACAAAAACTCATGCAGCGAAATGGGTTCATTGTTCTCGAATCGTTTCGAGAAGTCATCTCTCTCTATCATTCTGGCAACCGTAAGCTTAGAAGAAAGCTTAATGACATCCATAAAGTCCATTACACCCAGCCAGTCGTAGTTATTGGTCAGAGTGAGTTTATCTTCATCAAGTATACGTTTGGCCTGATCTATATATGTCTCTGCATTTTCATTCACCTCTTCCAGCGTCAAAGGCGGGCGCGTTTTATTCTGTCCGGTTGGATCCCCGATCATGGCTGTAAAACCACCTATGATCAGGATCACCTCGTGGCCCAGATCCTGAAACTGCCTCATTTTTCTAAGAATTACAGAATGCCCTAAATGCAGATCCGGACGAGTCGGGTCCACCCCAAGTTTAATCTTCAGGGGTTTATTTTCTTTTTTTGATCGTTTTAATTTCTCGATGAGTTCATCTTCAGGAACAATTTCTGTCGTTCCTCTGCGAATGATGTCTAATTGTTCTTCAACCGGTAAAAATGACATTTTTAGTTATTATCGTTTAAAAATGGAATGTTATCTAATGGGTCGTAGCTGCCAACATTTTTCTTGAGTGTCTCGGAATACGTTTCGGCCCCGGGGTAAATGAGGGCGACTGAATCGTACGCAAATGGTGCTACATAAATAATAAAGGGGTACAAATAGGATTCTTTTCGGGATTCCTCAGCCGGGATATTGAAACCTGACAACAACAACAGAATAGTGCTTACGATAATGCTGCTTTTCAGTAAACCAAAGGTTGCTCCAAGTACTCTGTTTACAGAACTGAGTTTAATGGCTTTCAATAATTCTTTGGTTCCATAGGCAATGGCGGCCACAATTCCGAGGGTACCAACAAATAGAATGGTCCCGGATATAAAAGGAACATACGAGGCACCTTCTTCAAACATGGGGCCGATCAGCCCTGTAAACATATCCAGGTAATTGAATGTGATAAAAACAGCCAATATGATCCCAACAATATTGAGGACTTCCTTGATCAAACCATTTACTGCACCTTTATAGGCAAAGTACAGGACCGGAATCGCAATAATCAGATCAAGGATCAACATCTACGAATCAGCCTCCCAGTTCTTCTTTAACTATGCGACTAACCATAGAGCCGTCAGCTTTTCCCTTCAGCTGCCCCATGAGAGGCCCCATGACCTTACCCATATCCTGCATGCCTGAGGCGCCAAGTTGTTCGATCTTTTGTTTTACTACATCCCGAACTTCATCTTCCGACATCATTTCCGGCAGGTAAGCCTCTATGATCTTCAATTCCTTTTTTTCATTTTCTGCAAGATCCTCTCGCCCACCGTCTTCAAACTGATCGATCGATTCCTTGCGCTGTTTTGCTGCCTTCATCAAGACCTCAACGGCCTGCTCATCAGTAAGCTTGGCTTCACCGCCTTTTCTCTCACTGATCTCTTTTTCCATAAGTTTAGCCTTTAAAGATCTTAGGACTCTTAGCTTGTCCTGATCCTTAGCTTTCATCGCTTCTTTTATATCAGATATGATCTTGTCCTGAATACTCATAATCTCATTTTTTATTTAAAAATAACCAAAAAAAAAGGTTACACAATCAAAATTGTGTAACCTTATAAATTCTTCTGCAAAGGGTCTTAGGATCGGTTATTCTGAATGTATTCCTTTACATCATCCTGATCCATCATTACTTCTTTGTAGGCATATTTGCCCTTATCGTTTTTAGTAGAAATAATAACCTTTGCCATCTTACGATGTGCTGCTTTCGCTTGTAGTGCGTCTTGTCCGAATGCTTGCTTCTTAGCCATGTCTCTTCTGGTTATTTAATTTCTTTGTGAACAGTATGCTTACGAAGAACCGGATTATATTTTTTCAGTTCAAGTCGATCAGTCGTGGTTCTTCGGTTTTTAGTCGTAACATAGCGAGATGAACCGGGTTTTTCGGTACACTCTAAGATCACCTGAACTCTGTTTCCTTTTGCCATGGTATTATACTTCTTTTATAAGAGTTCCATTTTTCCGCGCCTCTTTAAGTACCGCAGAAATTCCTTTCTTGTTTATTGTTCTCACAGTTTTAGCAGAAACCTTAAGTGTTACCCACTTATCTTCTTCAGGAACATAAAATCGTCGCTTTTGCAAGTTCAACTGAAAGCGGTGTTTCGTTTTATTATTCGACTTAGATGAACGGTATCCGTTCAAAGCTCCTTTGCCTGTAATATCGTCTTTTCGCGACATCGTTCTTTTCGGTTAATTCATAATGAAAATAGACACCAAAGATAGAGCTATAAACATCAAAGTTCAATGATTTTGAATACGAAAATTTGATTTATCCACATTTTTTCGAATTTTCCACAATTATACTCATTTTTTCACCCCTGAATTTAACCCAGAACGTACGACTCTATTAATTTCAACAAATACCTTTGCTTTTTTTGATTTTGCCTGTGTAAGCTCTATTTTCTGCCATTAATCAACTCATCTTACAAAGCTATCACTCCATAAATTATGGCAAAAAAACAAGGATCTGACTACAAGGCTTCGAACATACAGGTTTTGGAGGGGCTGGAAGCGGTTAGAAAGCGCCCTTCTATGTATATCGGGGACACCGGACAGCGCGGCCTTCACCACTTGATCAATGAAGTTGTAGATAACTCAATTGATGAAGCCCTTGCCGGTTATTGTGACTATATAAATGTGACTATTAATAAGGACGGGTCCATGACCATTTTTGATAACGGTCGTGGTATACCTGTCGATACCCATGAAAAACTTGGTATACCTGCGGTTGAGGTAGTGCTTACCAAACTCCACGCAGGTGGTAAATTTGATAAAGACACCTATAAAGTTTCCGGTGGTTTGCACGGTGTCGGTGTTAGTTGCGTGAACGCCCTGGCATCCTGGTTCAAAGCAGAAATTCACAGGGACGGTGAGATACATGTAATGGGTTTTGAGAAAGGAACCACTAAAACCCCGTTATCTGTTGCAGGTAAAACCAAAGAAACAGGCACCAAGATCTCATTCATGCCTGACCCTGAGATATTCACGCAAACTACAGAGTTTAAGTTTGATATTATTGCTGAACGAATGCGTGAACTTGCTTTCCTTAATCCTGAGATCACCATTGAATTAGTTGATGAACGGGAAGAGGATGAAGAACTCAAAAAAGAAGTTTACCACTACGAAGGTGGTGTTAAGGATTTTGTAGATTTCCTCGATGAACACCGGGAGTCCATGCTTGACACACCTATTCACATTACCGGCGAAGTTGACGATGTGCCTGTTGAAATCGCTATCTCCTACAACAGTTCATTTTCTGAGAATGTACATTCTTATGTGAATAACATTAATACCAAAGAAGGTGGTACACATGTTTCAGGTTTCAGACGTGCTCTGACACGTTCTCTGAAATCGTATGCTGAAAAAAATAATCTGATCAAATCTAACAGTAAGATCTCCATTTCCGGAGAAGACTTCCGTGAAGGAATGACGGCTGTATTAAGTGTTAAGGTTGCTGAGCCTCAATTTGAGGGGCAGACCAAAACCAAACTGGGCAACTCAGAAGTACAAAGTGCCGTTGAGGTTGTTGTTTATGATCAGCTTAATGAATACCTGGAACAGAATCCAAAAGCTGCCAAGAAAGTTATTGAGAAAGTAGTTCTTGCAGCCGAGGCCAGGGAAGCAGCCCGAAAAGCTCGTCAGCTTGTTCAGCGCAAGAGCGTAATGAGCGGTGGCGGACTACCGGGTAAACTTGCAGATTGCTCTATTAAAGACCCGGAACATAGCGAAATTTACCTGGTTGAGGGTGACTCTGCCGGTGGTTCTGCAAAAATGGGTAGAAACAGAAGTTTCCAGGCTATCCTGCCATTGAGAGGTAAGATCCTAAATGTAGAGAAAGCCAAGATCAACCGAATTCTTGAGAACAAAGAGATTCAAGCTATGATCACTGCACTGGGTACCGGTGTTGGTCATGGTGATGAGGATTTTGATGTTGATAAACTTAGATACCACAAGATCATCGTCATGACGGATGCCGATGTAGATGGTTCCCACATTCGCACGCTATTACTCACTTTTTTCTACCGATATATGCGGCCTTTGATCGAAAATGGATTTGTTTATATCGCCACGCCTCCCCTTTACCGGATCACTGTTGGAAAAGACATTGAATATGCCTGGGATGATGAAACCAGGGATAAACTGGTTAAAGAATTGAAAAAAGGGCGCAGAAAATTTGATGTCTCAAGATATAAGGGACTTGGTGAAATGAACCCGGAACAGCTTTGGGAAACTACTATGGACCCTGAAACCAGAACACTTCAACAGGTAAATGTTGAAAGTGCAGCCGGTGCCGATAAACTCTTTTCAACCCTTATGGGCGGAGACGTTGAGCCTAGACGTGAGTTTATTGAACGAAATGCCAAATACGCCAACATCGACATCTAAACAATATATAATTCAATAAGAATTTAACTGACTTTTATAGCTGATTTATGGCCAGAGAAAAAATTATTCCAATAACTATTGAAGACGAAATGCAATCGTCATACATCGATTATTCGATGTCGGTGATTGTTTCACGTGCCCTTCCAGACGTTCGCGACGGATTAAAACCGGTTCACCGCCGCATTTTGTATGGTATGAACGATCTTGGCATGCTTCACAACAGAAATTATAAGAAAAGTGCTCGTATTGTAGGTGAGGTTTTAGGTAAGTATCACCCGCACGGTGACAGTGCCGTATATGACTCCATCGTACGGATGGTTCAGGATTTCTCACTTAGATACCCTCTAGCCGATGGGCAGGGTAACTTTGGATCTATCGATGGTGACAGTGCAGCCGCCATGCGTTACACGGAAGTTCGTATGGACCGTCTAGCCGAGGAAATGTTGAGTGATATCAACAAAGATACAGTAGATTTTTCACCGAACTTTGATGATACGCTTGAAGAACCGACCGTACTTCCAAGTATGCTTCCAAACCTACTTATAAATGGTTCTTCTGGTATTGCTGTCGGTATGGCCACAAATATGGCTCCCCATAATATGTCAGAAGTTATTGATGGGGTTCAGGCCTACATTGATAATCCGGATATTGAGATAAAGCAGTTAATGAAGCATATAACTGCCCCTGATTTCCCAACTGCTGGAATAATCTATGGTTACGAGGGTGTTAAAGAGGCCTATGAAACAGGTCGCGGTAAAGTAACCCTTCGTGCCAGAGCCAATACGGAAGAATTACGTGGTAACCGGGAACAGATCGTTATCACAGAAATTCCGTATCAGGTTAATAAGAGTACACTCATTCAAAAGATAGCTCAATTAGTAAATGACGAAAAGATCACTGAAATCTCTGAGGTAAGAGACGAGTCTGACCGTGAAGGTATCAGGATCGTAATTATCCTAAAACGTTCTGCAAACGCCGGTGTGGTACTTAACCAATTGTACAAGTACACTCAGATGCAGACCACTTTTGGTATCATCAATCTTGCTCTGGTTAAAGGGCGTCCTAAAGTGATGAACCTTAAAGAGCTCATTTATCATTTTGTTGAGCACCGTGTAGACATCATTATTCGTCGCACGATCTATGATCTGGATCAGGCAGAAGCCAGGGCTCATATCTTAGAAGGTCTTAAGATAGCTCTTGATAACCTGGATGAGGTTATTAAAACGATTCGTGCCTCGAATAGTCCAAACGAAGCCAATATTGAACTTCGTAAGAAATTCGCCTTAACGGATATTCAGGCTAAAGCTATCCTGGATATGAGGCTCCAGAAACTTACCGGACTCGAAAGAGAAAAAATTGACGGTGAGTACAGAGAGATCATAGATAAGATCGCTGATTACAGAGAAATTCTTTCTAACCGTGATAAACAAACTGAGATTATCAAAGAAGAACTCGCTGATCTAAAAAAGAGATACGGTGACGAAAGAAGAACTCAGGTGGTTCACTCTGCCGAGGACTTCAACATTGAAGATATGATCGCCAATGAAGATGTGGTTGTAACCATATCCAATAAAGGCTTTATTAAGCGAATGCCGGTAAGTGGATATCGCCGACAACGAAGAGGCGGCAAAGGCATGAAGGGCACCACTACGCGTGATGAGGAATATGTAGAACATTTATTTGTAGCCACTACACATAATTACATTCTTTTCTTTACTGAAAAAGGGATGTGTTACTGGCTTAAGGTTTATGAAATACCGGAAGGCGGCCGCCTTGCAAGAGGACGTGCTATTGTAAACCTCATCGATATCGATAAGGACGATCAAATCAAAGCATTTGTACCGGTTAAAACACTTGATGATGAAGAATACATCAACGACCACTCCATCATCATGGCTACCAAAGATGGCTTAGTTAAGAAAACGACCCTTGAAGCTTACAGCCGGCCACGACGTGATGGAATCATTGCCATTAACATCAAAGAAGGTGACAGTCTGTTAGCTGCCGAACTTACAGACGGCGACAGTCAGATCATTCTTGCCAATAAGAATGGACGGGCCATCCGCTTCCACGAAGAGGAAGTGCGGGAAATGGGCCGTAATACTTCCGGTGTAAAAGGTATGAACCTCAGTAAAGACGGAGAAATCGTTGACATGGTTGTCATCCGTAATGCACACGAAGCCACCGTTCTTGCAATGTCTGAAAACGGATACGGAAAACGTTCGCTTGTCGATGATTACCGTGAACAATCCCGAGGCGGTAAAGGTGTCATTACACTTAAGATAACGCCTAAGACCGGCTCACTGATCGCACTCAAGGAAGTAACCGATCAGGATGACCTGATGATCATTACTGAAAAAGGAAAGGTGATCCGAATGAATTGTGGTGGAATTCGAACCATGGGTAGAAACACTCAGGGTGTAAGAATTATGCGCCTTGACTCTGACGGAGCCATTGCCGCCGTAACTCGTGTAGTAAACGAGGAAGAAGGCGAAGAAGATGAAGGGGATGACGATTAACTCTTAACCTCATTTTCAGGTTCTAACTAAATATTAAAAAAGGCCTCTTTTAAGAGGCCTTTTTTATTGGTTTTGATTTTCATCGAAGCCAGGTCTTATAAACTTTTGGGCATTGGGGAAATATTCAGTAATACTAGTTTTTAAAAACTCCAGATTTCTTAAGTTTTTGATTGCCTCTTCTTCCTGATCCGGAAATTGAGTTAAGATCCCATTCCATGCAAAGGTTGACCTTTCAATACACTTGATCACTACTTTTGCCGTTCCATTCATATCATTTTGAATTTCATGTTCACCCCAAAATCCATCCATGGAACTCATAACTGCTCTTTTGGATTTTACAGGAATCATTGTGTGATACCAGCTTATAATATCTATTAAATCTTTTATTATTAAT
>JAASTO010000090.1 GCA_021767245.1 Balneolaceae bacterium | reverse complement strand
GGCACTGCCGGTTGCAAATAACCCTAAGCGCGAGAGGAAATCCCTTCGGCTGCACAGATCATGGTGATGGTCGTGATGAATTCCGTCTTTGAGTGAAGTGCCTTTTATGCGGTCCATGATCTGTTAGATTAAAAGAGGTTGTATTCAGGTAGCTTGCGCAAATATTGGATGAAATTGCGAATATTGCCGTCTGCGTTACTTCTGTCTATTGACCACAAATACTCGGGGTCACCATCAAGCAAAAGCGTCTTATGGTCAGCAGTTTCGTCTTCGGGTAATGGAACAGGGATGAAATACTCTGCCAGGTGCCGGGCTAATAATGCAGGATCATTGACGTCTTCGCCGGCTACCTTTTTGGCCAGATCAATCACATCTACTTCATAACTGCCTGAAACATGAGTGAATGTTCGTTCTGATATACTCCACCTTTCTGTGATCGTTGTATTACTTAGCCATAGCCTGTAACCCGGCCAACCGGCAACATTAGGCACATCAAACGGATCCTGTTCAAGATCAAGTAACCACATTCGTTGATTGTCTTTTAGCGAGTCATCAGGTTCAACCCCCGTTTCAACATAAAGGGTGTTCAGGAATTCGAGCGGACTCTTGATCTTGCATCCAATGAACTCGGGATCGAAAAAATGCTCACTTTTTAACAGCGTGGTAATCACCGGAAGGATCTCAAAGTTTGAGTTTATGAAAATAGATGCAAGTTCATCGACTATCGATTCGTTGACTCCTTCATAAACAAAATATCGATAGATCTTTTTGCAGATATGATAGGCGATCTCCTCGGTTCGTTCCTCAAAGATCAGATCTATTGCTTGCTCGTAATTAAAGTTACCGGTGCGACCAAGTATGGTCTTATCCTCATCATAAAACCGGTCCTGAGAGAAAACGACTTCAAATTCCGGCCTTAATCTGACACTGTAACCGGAAAAGGCTTTGGCCAGATTTGTAATATCTGCTTGTGAATAGTTCAGGTCACCATTCTTATTCTTTATGCCCATGGTAAATAACTCAAGAAATTCACGGGCATAGTTTTCCTGAGGTTTGTCGTTATAACGCGAATTATGTTGCCCATCCAGGTAGATCAACATGGCATGATCGATACCTATAGCTTTACAGAAATCCTTAAAATTTCCGAATGTGTGGGTACGGATCACATTCATATATCGGTACCAAAGCGGTGCAAAAATGTCGTTGTTGGAGCCAACCACAAAATGGTTTCGCCAAAAGAAAGCCAGGCGTTCCCTGAGAGGTACTTTGCGCATTTCATCCGTCCATGAGATCTTGAATTCCGCTGATCGGACATTATTGGCCTGGGAATATGAGCCGTCAAATGGATAAGGAGGAGTTTCGTCGATCCAGGAAGGAGCCGGTGGCAAAGGAGCATTTATAGATTCCTGAATGATAAGATCTACAGCTTGTGAAGGTGTAAGTTGTAATATCTCATCAATGCGATCGACATGCGCTCCGTAGCCGATTCTTCTCAACAGGTGGGCGGCACGTTGCCTGTTCCAGGTCATAGCCGTTCCGGGTTGAAAGGGCGAAAGTGTTGTGTTCTGTCCTTTTGCACTGATGCTATCCAAATAAGCCTGAAAGTGAAGATATTCCTCTCTTTCGATGGTAAGATTATCTTCAGCGATATGTTCAACCATATGTGTGTGTCTGAGATTGACCGTATAAAAAATTCTTTGCTATCTCATATTCTAGATAGCCATAATACACCTGAGGAGGCAGGGCACAGGTGTTTCACGATAAATATTTTCCAACCGATAACAGCTTAAAGATCAGTTGTACCCATTTTGTTCCTGTAATGCACCCATAATTTCATTACACCCATAAATACTTCAATTTTAAACTAAAATACAATAGGGTCGCTATTCAGGAACATTTGACTTCCGTGTCAATAAAAGTGAGTGTATTACAACAATTGAAATGTATGATCCTGAATTATAAATCCGTTGGACTGTTCCTGCTTTTTTGCTCCCTTTTTGTAACCTCATCTTGTGATATGTTGAACGGGGATGATGAATTGCAAGGCTGTCTCATACAAACGGGAATCGCCAGCTGGTACGGTGAGGATTATCATGGCTCACAAACTGCCAGTGGTGAGATCTATGATATGGAGTCGTTAACGGCGGCTCACAAGAGGCTTCCGTTCAATACAGTGGTAGGGGTAAAAAACCTGGATAACGGTGAAAGTGTGATCGTACGGATCAATAATCGGGGGCCATTTGTTGAGGGCCGTGTGATCGACCTTTCTCGCAAAGCAGCCAGGGAGATCGGAATTCTAACTACCGGTCTGGCAGATGTTGAGCTTTATCTGATCGAAGCTGGAGATTCGGAACTTCCCGAAGACCTGAGTTGCCGTTAATATCAGCAGTATTGCTTTACAAAGATCAGTATTCGCATCCATTGTGTTTTTTCCACATCTCAGGGTCATGGCCTGTGGGAATGTTTTCACATAGATCCTTGGTGGTATAGCCGCGTAATTCATTATAATGCTGCACCTGCTCATCGGTCAAAATTGAGACCATTTGCAGGTGGGTTTTCAGGTGCGTGTACCGTAATTCAGCATAGATCTCAGCACTTTTATCAATGAGATCCTTTAATGAATCATCGGTTACGTTTTTGTCTTTAAATGCGTGATCGATCTCTGTTTCCAATGCTATGATCTTTTCCCCAAGTGGAATCGCTGTTTGCTGCATATCATCAAATAATTTCTGAATGATATTTAGTTGATCCTCGGTGAGCTCAAATTCACCTGCTTCGTAGGCATCAAGAACATGCCTTGGACCGGGGTAACCATTAAGTTCTGCCGGTTTGGCCATTCCGTTAAAAGGGGTGCCTGCCCCGGCCTTAAGACCCCGAATATCATCAGATGTAAGTGACTTTATGGGCTGTTCCTGTTGACCTGAATATTGTGAATGCACAGAACTTTCATGGTTGTGCTGTGCCTGAACCCCAAAGCTGATCACAAGTATGATCGCTAATGCTGAAGTAAGTGATCTGATCATGATAAAATAAGAATCTGATTAATTTTCTATGTACGGTTCAAAGATATAGAAAAGTCACCTGATCCTAATAATGAATTGGGTAAAAAGTCTTGGAACAACTTTGGATTACAGATCTCTAACCGGCGATCAAATATTTTAATTCGGGATACATTTCATTTAGATCCAGCGACCCAATGAGTTCCTCAATACCTTGCCTGTTTAGTAATTTGTGAGTGAGAAAATGCCCATCCATGAATACACCAAAGGTGCCATATGGAAAACCTGATTCTCTGGCTTCCTCAGGGGTATGAACTTTGTGAAGGATAACATCAAATCCCATATCCTCAAATATGATCTTCATTTCGTGAATGTAGTAATTCACAAAGGCACTTTGATCAGCATAAGTGATCGTAATGCCATGAGGGTTCAAAGGATTGGTTTTTTCAGCTAAGGGTAGGGTAAAGGATGGCACCGGACCTTCCAGCCTGAATTTTTTTACGAGCATGGTAAAACCGGGAATGTGGGCGTGCTCCAGGTATCCCCTTTGCAGATAAAAGTCTCTGTCACGGTCAAAATCCTGATTTTCCAGAACGATGACCATACCGTTGCTCTTACTGTTATTGGTTTCTGCCTTTTGCAGTAGTTCAGATCTCAGCCATTTTTCAGGATCCTCTTCTTCCACAATCACATGATTAATAAATGTGAATCCCGGCGCATAAATGGGTTTCCAGGCTTGTTCAGCCGGCACATATTCAATAAAAGCTTCCTTTGCTGTGTCGATCTTAATGATGACCATCCCTTCCTCGAACCGATCCATAAGCCAGTCTCGGTTGTAGGTGAATAATTCAGGGCTGTTCGGATTTTTAAGGTCTACGCAGGGCAGGGTACCCTGACCAATAGTATTTGCATTCAGTTTGATGAGTGTCATGGGCCTCCGGAATTTTTCGGATGCTACCCAAAGTTTTTAAAGAACGTGTGAATTAATTAAGGATGTTTCAGATCTTTTTTGAACCATCTGACCACTGTAATTCAAAGGATCCATCCTCAGAAAAGGCACCGGACCTTCGAATCCATTTTTCATTTTGCCAAACCCGAACAAATCCCTTTTCGAGGGGTTCATTAGGGTTCTGTTTATCCAGTGCGTGGTTTAGGTCAGTGAGCATTTGTCTTTGAGTTCTGAGCCGGATGTCGGTTTTGTGAGCAAGGTTCTCCCTTAAACTCTGAATGGTGACCCGTGCTGATTCCATTTTTTGTTTTACTACCTGCAGCGCATGCGACTTGGCCAGATTTGAAACCCGATCTTTGTACAACTGAATGGCACCAACAGTGTGCATTTCAAGCTTTTTGGTTTTGTCTTCCACCAAGAAACGGATCTCGTTGATATCCGGTACCGCAAGCACAGCGGCTTGAGTTGGGGTGGCGGCCCGGGCATCCGCTACAAAATCAGAAATGGAAAAATCGACTTCGTGTCCCACAGCACTGATCACCGGAACCTCACTTTTAAAAACGGCTCTGGCTACCGCCTCTTCATTAAAAGGCCAGAGGTCTTCGAGGGAACCCCCGCCACGTCCGATGATCATCACATCCACATTTTTGGTAGATGAAAAGTATTCGATTCCTTTGACGATCTCAGGCGCAGCGTTCACACCCTGTACAGAGGCATGGTATAATTTGACGTTAGCCAAAGGCCATCGGTTTTCCAGGGTGGACCGGATATCCTGAAATGCGGCCCCAGTGGCAGATGTTACCACACCAATAGTTTGGGGAAATTTAGGCAGGCTTTTTTTGTGATGATCCTCAAATAATCCTTCTGCTTTGAGTTTGGCTTTCAGCTTTTCAAAAGCCTGCTGCAATTTACCGATACCCGCTTGCTGTACTAAACTAACGATCATCTGATATCTGCCATGTGGGGCATAGACCTGAATATCACCGCCTACCACAATTTGCTGCCCATCAGTCAGGTTCAGATCAAGTCGCTGAGCGGTACTCCTCCAGATCACACAAGGAAGGGAAGCATTGGAATCCTTGAGGGTAAAATAATAGTGTCCGTTTCGGCTTTGACTCACATTACTGGTTTCCCCTTCCACAAGAATATCAATGAAGTTCTGTTCCAGTACATTTTTGATCTTATCGGTAAGCTGAGATACACTGGGAATATCGAACAAAAACGGGATCTGATTATCGGACATACGGTGTGTTTCGTTTCAAAATTACGTCTTAAGGTAACAAGGATAGAATTGCTTCGCATGAGGAAAGAAGTAATAAGGTTCAAAATAAAAATGATCATTCTGAAAACATTGGGTCTCTCGATATGCAGATCTTATATTATTAAACTGAAACTGAACCGGACACAACTGCTATGACCAAAACACAGATCGAGCAATATCTCTATAAGCATATCCCCATCACAAAGGCTTTGGGAGTTAAAGCACTATCCTTTTCAAAAGATGCTGTCAGTTTACAGGCACCGTTGTTCAATAATATCAATCACCGTTCGACAGCTTTTGGCGGAAGCATCAGTAGTTTGCTGATCACTACAGGGTGGTCTTATCTGAGATTATTGTTTGATGATCAGGATCCGGTTCCAGCCATAGTGATCGGAAGAAGTTCGACGAATTACCTGAAGCCCATCAATCAGGATTTTATAGCCGAGTTACAGATCCCGGATGAGGAGGAGCTGTCAAAATTTATGGAAATGTATGAACGGTTTGGTAAGTCACGAATTACACTTAAAGCTTTTATAAAAAACGGGGAACAGGTTCAGGCTGCATTTGAAGGAGATTTTGTTGTGATAAAGCATCGGAGACAATAAAAGCGGGTCTGCATTTTGTGCATTGACCTCTAAAGGCGGTATATTTGCAGGCAAAATAAAAAGCCAAAATCATATACTATGCTCCTCAAAAACCTGAAACCCGTAAGCAGTTCACACAACGGTAAAGAAACCATCGATATCCGCCTTGATGGAGATGTGATCAAAGAGATCGGGAATGGTTTAAAAGCCGTAAAAAACGAAGAAACTCATGATTTTGGAGGCGCTTATGTTTCCCCGGGTTGGATGGACATGCATGTTCATTTACGTGAGCCGGGGTTTGAACATAAGGAAACCATAAAAACCGGTTGTGATGCGGCTGCTTTTGGTGGATTTACAGCCGTAGCCTGCATGCCCAATACCAAACCGGCCACACACACCCGGGATGTGGTGGAATACATCATCAAAAAAGCACAGGAACTGCCGGTGGATGTACACCCGATCGCTTGTGTGACTAAAGATCGTGCCGGTAAATCCATCGCCGAAATGGCGGATATGAAAGAGGGCGGAGCCGTGGCTTTCAGTGATGACGGTGATCCGGTGTATGATTCTCAGGTGATGCGCGTGGCCCTGGAGTATTCTTCTATGCTGGGAATGCCCATCATCAACCACGAAGAAGACCTGGCACTGTCGCGACCCGGGCACATGAACGAAGGTAAAGTGGCTACCCGGCTTGGTTTGGATGGAACACCGGGAATTGCGGAGGAAGTGATGATCGCCAGGGATATCATGCTGGCAGAATATACCGGCGGGCATATTCATGTGGCTCACATCAGTACCAAGAATGCGGTGGATCTGGTTCGTCAGGCCAAGAAAAAAGGGATCAAGGTAACGACGGAAGTTTGTGCTCATCACTTTGACCTGACGGATGAAGAGATCGAAAGAACGAACTTCAATACGAATTTCAAGATGCACCCGCCGCTTAGAACGCAGGAAGATGTGGATGCCATGGTAGAGGGATTGATTGACGGCACCATTGATGCCATTTGCACCGATCATGCTCCGCATGCCATAGAAGAAAAAGAAGTAGAGTTCATTTATGCACCAAACGGTATCATTGGACTCGAGACTGCGTGGTCCATTAGTAACAAGAGACTGTATCAAACCAAAAAGCTGGGTCTTCAGCAACTGGTTGAAAAGCTATGTACCAAACCCCGGGAAATACTCAATCTTGAGGTCCCGGAGATCAAAGAAGGAGTGAAAGCCAACCTGACCTTCTTCAATACGGATGAGGAGTGGACCTTCACCCCTAAAAATGTGCGATCTAAATCGAAGAATTCGCCCTATCTGAATCAAAAAATGAAAGGCCGTGCGGTTGGAATCTTCAACAAAGGTCAACTGGTACTGAATGAGCTTCGATAAATTACTTGCCATAGAGACAGCTACTCAGGTTTGTTCTGTTTGTTATCAGGATGAACGTGGGGAGGTCTTTGAGAAACGGACTGAAAGAAAAGGGTCTCATTCTGAGTTACTTTTTATTTTCATAAGGGAATTAATGGAAGAGAATGGATTTGAGATCGAGGATCTGAATGCTGTACTTGTGAGTACCGGTCCCGGTTCATACACCGGTTTAAGGATCGCAGCGAGTGCGGTAAAAGGATTGCTTTTTGGTTTCGATATTCCCGTTTATGCAGGCAACACCCTGGCCGGATTTGCCCAGATATCCGGGAAGGGGAAGGTCCATTCCGTAATTAATGCCAGAAGAAAGCATCTCTACCATCAGCTGTTTGATAAAAATAGTGAAGTCACGGCCGTTTCAGAAGCCCGGATCCTTGAGCTGGATCAGATCGAAGACCTGCTTAATGAGGGGGATACGATCATAGGAACCGGAATGGACCGCCTTGATGAGGAACGAATCAAGCAGTTAAAAGTACTTGAGACTACTTCAATTTCTGCAAAAGGATTGATCGATCTGTTCAAAAGCGGATCAAAAGACGCATTCTTCAGTAAAACAACGCCTGAGGAACTGGAATCAAATTATCTGACGAGCAGTCAGGTCAACAATACAAATGTAAGTAAGGCGAATTCTAACTAAATCAGATTCAGAATTAAGCGTTAGAATCTTTATTTTTATCCCTTCAGAATCATAAAAAACTATATATGTCCTGGTTTAAAAGAAAAGACGAAAATATTCAAACCAACACACGTAAGGAAATGCCGGAAGGTGTGTGGATCAAAGTACCCACAACGGGAGAAACGATCCATAAGCGTGAACTGGAAGATAACCTGTGGGTTGATCCGTTAAGCGGCTATCATTTCAGAATTGGAAGTGAAAAATATTTTGATATCATTTTTGATGATGGAAAGTTCAAAGAGCTGGGGCAGGAAATTCAGCCAACCGATCCGCTGAATTTCGAAGACCGAAAGAAATACAAAGACCGTCTTAAAGAATATCAGGATAAGACCGGGCTTTCTGATGCTGCCAGAGTGGGCGTCGGTAAAATGAATAAACTGGATCTTGTGGTAGCCTGTATGGATTTCTCGTTCATTGGAGGAAGTATGGGTTCTGTGGTAGGTGAAAGGCTTGGAATTGCTATTGACCATGCCCGGGAGAATAAGATCCCGTTAATAATCATCTCCCAGACAGGTGGAGCACGAATGATGGAAAGTGTCTTGAGCCTGATGCAGATGGCCAAGACCTCCGCAAAGCTGGCGCAGCTTGAAGAAGAAAAAGTACCGTACATCTCGTACATGACAGACCCGACAACCGGTGGGGTAACTGCCAGTTATGCCATGCTCGGTGATTTCAATATCGCTGAACCGGGTGCCCTGATCGGTTTTGCAGGACCGCGTGTGATCCGCCAAACCATTGGGCGCGATCTGCCGGAAGGGTTTCAAACAGCGGAATATCTGCTTGAACACGGTTTCCTGGATTTCATCGTGCCACGAACCAAGATGAAAGCGAAGCTGACGAAACTACTCAAGATCGTTCTGCATAAGCATTAAAGCTAAATCTCTTACAGTAAGTAACTCACAGAAAAGAATGCTATCGGCGTTCTTTTCTTGTTTTAACCCAATTTGAAAAACACATGAAAAAATTAAGCCTATCCTTTTTCATCGTACTAATGTCACTGGTTTCTGCTGTGGCTCAGAATACCAAACCCATTGAGTTTGAGCATTTGTTTGACGGCACCTTTTCTCCACAGACCGTACAAAATGTTCGCTGGATGAATGACGGTCAGTTTTATTCAGCAACCAATAATAACCGGGTGATCAAATATGACATCATTGATGGAACCGAAACGGTTTTGTTTGATGGGAATGATTATAGTCTGAGTAATGGGAATTCTCCGTTTCCGGTTCAGGGGTATCAGTTTTCGGCTGATGAATCAAAGATACTGTTGAAAACAGAAGTTGAGCAGATCTGGAGAAGAAGTACCCGTGAAAATTATTATGTGTATGATATTGAAACCGGTACACTGACCAAGCTGACCGCCTCGAATGAAAAACAGCAATATGCTGAACTGTCTCCACAAGGTGATAAAGCTGCATTCGTGAGAAATAACAACCTGTTCTGGGTGGATCTTAATACCGGTGAGGAGGTTCAGATCACAAATGATGGAGAGTTCAATAAGATCATCAATGGTGCAGCCGATTGGGTGTATGAAGAAGAATTTGGGTTTGCTAAAGCCTGGTTTTGGTCACCGGATGGTGATCGGATCGCCTTTTATCGGTTCAATGAAGAGCGCGTCAAAGAATTCTTTATGACCGATTGGGGAAGCCTGTACCCGGATCAGGTTCGGTTCAAGTATCCAAAAGC
>JAASTO010000005.1 GCA_021767245.1 Balneolaceae bacterium | reverse complement strand
GATGTGGCCCTTGAAACAGCCGATGTAGCTTTAATGGCCGACAAGATTTCCGTTCTTCCGTTTGCTATCGGACTGAGCCGCAAAACCAAATCGATCATCAAGCAGAACCTGTGGATCAGCCTGGGTATGGTGGCTCTGCTTGTGCCAGCTACGATTTTTGGCCTGAGCATGGGTTGGGCAGTCATCGGCCACGAAGGGTCAACAGTAGTTGTGGTATTTAATGCGTTGAGGTTGTTAGCTTACAAATCCTAACCTATTCAAAGATAAATTAGCTCGGCCAATATGTTGCACACTATAACTAAAGCAGTAAGCTTTTTCCTGATACTATTTATTGCAGCAACTTCTTCTGTAGACGCCGGGCAACCTAAACTTTCGCCGGAAGCTCAGGTCAGTCTCCTTACGACTTCTTCCGGTGCTGAATTGTACACTTTGTTTGGCCATACTGCCTTGCGCATTTACGACCCGGAAGCAGGTGTAGATCGCGCATATAATTATGGTACTTTTGATTTCAACGCTCCAGGGTTTTATTGGAAATTTGCCCTCGGCGATCTGCGATATTTTCTTTCGGTGAACAAGTTTGAGAATGCAAAAAAAGCATATTTGAATGACGGCCGCATTATTACTGAACAGCGATTAAATCTAACAGAGAATCAAACCAAACGCTTGTATGATTTTTTGGAGAATAACGCCCGGCCCGAAAATCGATATTATTCCTATGAGTTCTTCTATGATAACTGTACCACCCGGATCTATGAGGCTGTCAAGGCAGTAGCTGGGGATTCAATCCATTTTCAAGAGCCGCAAAATTCGGCAAAGAATAGTTTTCGGCAGTTTATTAATCCCTACGTGAAATCCGTTTCCTGGGTAAAATTTGGGATTAACTTGCTGTTGGGTACTCCCGCCGACCGCAACCCACCCGAGTCGGAAACGCTGTTCTTACCCGACCTGTTAAAAGAGGGATTTTCACACGCTCGGATACAGCAAGCTGATACAAGTCTTGCCTTGGTTTCAGAGCAGAGATTTTATGCTCCTCAGAAACGGTCTGTCATTAGTCCTGCGAGAGTAAGCCCCACTTTAAGCTTTTGGTTTTTGCTGATTACAAGCCTGCTTGCCGGGTTTTTCTATAGAACTAATCACACATTCTGGTTTTGGTTCGACCGTCTGTTATTCGGGATAATTGGGTTGATTGGAGTGTTGATCATTTTTTTGTGGTTTTTTTCTTCGTATCCCTCAACCAAATGGAATTGGAATATAGTGTGGTCTGCCCCGGCTTTGTCGGCCTTTATATTTTCTTTTATGGGCAGAAAACGACTTTCAGAAAATTATAAAGTGTTTTTGGTACTATATGCAGCTATTCTTCTGCTCTTTCTCCTAAGCTGGTCATTTATTCCTCAACAGATCCCCTCTGCAATTTTGCCTCTTCTTTTTTTGTTGGGATTTCGGAGTATTAAAAAGCAATCCGAATCAGTAAATCAGGAAATGGTCAATGTGTTATAGCTTGCCAATCTTTCACTTATTTAGAATTTTGGAAACGAAAGATAACTGCCCCGAACCCATATATTTATGTCAAAATTACCAAATATGAGTTTCAAAGATTTTAGTGGTAGTTTATCATAGAATTGATATGATTTATACCGGCGATTCGCCCTTTGTATAAATATTACTTGTACACATTAATCAACGAATATTATTTCAATAAAGATGACTATTCATGAAAAAAGATTGCAGAGCAGAGATATACAACCGACCGCTATGCGCATGCGGATTCTTCTTTTCATGGCTGAAACTAAGTCGGTAATAAGCCTATCAGATCTTGAAGAAAAGTTTACCCATGCAGATCGAACAACGCTTTATCGTACCTTAAAAACATTCTTAGAACATGGTTTGGTGCATCAAATAAACGATGCAAGTGGGATAACTAAATATGCCCTTTGTTCTGAAAACTGTACCTGTTCGTACCCGGATGATGTGCACGTTCATTTTTATTGTTTATCCTGTGAACAAACATTTTGTTTTCCACATCTTGGCATTCCTAACTACGATCTGCCCGAAAATTTTACTCCATCCAACGGCAATTTTGTGATAACCGGGAGTTGTCCTTCCTGTTCTTCCTGATCTTTGCAATTGAGTTGCATTACAAATAATCCTTATTATCTGCATTCTACTTAATCACAATATTTCCCCTTAAAGAATTGTATTTTTTCAGAGCATACATACGTAATCTGAATGTTGCGACAATCGCATCTTTTCTTTTTTCATGGGCAGGGTTTTTCTTTTTTCTACCCTTAAGTGTTTCTGTATTAGCAAGTACTCATGATGTTTCCTCTACCTACAACTTAGATAAAGGCTGTTTTGAAATTGTATTACAACATTCAGAAGAGACTAATTCAGGGTACAAAACAGTTGAAAAAAAGCACCATCAATTTCAAAATCAGTGCTGCTATGATGATGCACTGTTAAGAAATGAGTGCCCGGACTGTAAGTTTATGTTTCCAATCATTCCTTATTTGTTTGGGAACTATGGTGAACCTGTTTTTCAAATTACGTTACCTGTATATCTAAAAGACAACTTATCCCCTCCAATAACTCTTAAAGTTATTAAAGTCACACAACTTCTGATTTAATACCTGCCTTTCTCTATTTAGCAGAAACAAATTCTGCCCCATCCATTTTTTTCAACGAGCTGTTTAACCTCTGGTCATTCTGTGGTTTCAGCCAAAGTATTTGAAAAAGATCGGCATCAAAGACTAATCTATATTCACTCAGCTGTAAACATGATCAACAAAATTATTGCCTTTTCGATTAAGAACAAGTTTATCATCGGCTTGTTTATCCTGTCTCTAATAGGAGTAGGATTATATTCTATGATGACCATTAATCTAGGTTCGGTTCCTGATATTACAAATAATCAGGTACAGGTGATTACGGTATCGGAAAATCTATCTACCGAAGACATTGAACAATTTGTAACCTATCCCGTGGAGCTTGCCATGGGTAACCTGCCAGGAGTAACTGAAATCCGTTCGGTATCCCGATTCGGGTTATCCGTGGTTACCATCGTTTTCGAAGATGATATGGGTACCTATTTACCCCGGCAACTGGTACAGGAAAAACTCAGTGAACTGGGCGAAACGATCCCCGAGAATTTTGGAAGTCCATCCATGGGGCCCATTTCAAGTGGATTAGGCCAAATTTACGAGTACTCCATTCAGGTGGACCCTGCATATGAAGATCAATATACGCCTGATGAATTGCGCACAATACAAGATTGGATTATTAAGCGCCAAATGGTGCTCCTGGAAGGGGTTATAGAGGTCAACTCCTTCGGTGGAGGCATCAAACAATATGAAGTAGCCATAAGTCCTGATAAACTAAATGCAATGGGAGTTAGTATTTCAGAAGTATATGAGGCAATGTCCAGGAATAATGTAAATACCGGCGGGGCCTATATCGAGAAAAACAAGATGGCTAATTTTATTCGTGGCGAAGGATTGATACGCAGCCTTGAAGATATAGAAAACATTGTAGTCAAGAACGAAAACGGACTACCCATCCTAATCAGAGATGTAGCAGAAGAGGTTACCTTTGGAACTCAAATTCGTTATGGAGCTTTTACTCAGGATGGTGAGGAAGCAGTAGGTGGCATTATTATGATGCTGAAAGGCTCAAACCCGAATGCAACCATTCAAAACGTTCAGGATAGAATTGCTGAAATTCAAAAGTCACTGCCTGAAGGTATAAAGATTGAGCCTTTCCTTGATCGAAGTGCTCTTATTGAACGAACCACCAGTACAGTTACCACAAACCTGGTGGAAGGTGCATTGATTGTAGTTTTCGTTTTGGTAATACTCTTAGGAAGTTTACGCGGAGGGTTAATAACCGCCTCACTTATTCCGCTTTCCCTTCTTTTTGCTTTTATAATGATGAAGGCCACCGGGGTGTGGGCCAATCTAATGAGCCTTGGAGCCATCGACTTCGGTATTATTGTTGATGGAGCCGTAATTATAGTGGAAGGCACGGTTCATGAAATTGAAAAAAGGGTGAAATCCGGAAAACGTGCTTTTAGTAAAACACAGATGAATGAAATTGCCTACAAGGCAAGCAGCACCATGATGAATGCTGCCTTCTTTGGACAGTTGATCATCCTTATTGTATTTGCCCCTATCCTGTTTCTGGAAGGAGTAGAAGGTAAGATGTTCCGTCCTATGGCATTCACCTTTGGGTTTGCTGTATTAGGTGCTATTATTTTATGTCTTACCTATGTACCAATGGTCTCGGCACTGTTTATGAAACCCTCACAAAATAGAAAGGGATGGTTTGCCCGGTTCGAGCGAGGCCTCGATCGGGTCAGCAACAAACTTATATCCTTTATTCAGAAGGGCTACGATCCGGTTATCCAATGGTCGTTAAAGCGAAAACCTGTTGTGATTGTAGCTGCCATACTGCTTTTTGGCGGTGCGATGTTCACCTTTTCGAGAATGGGAGGTGAATTTATTCCACAACTGGATGAGGGAGATATTGCCATGCAAGCCCTATTCCGTCCGGGCAGTGGATTATCAGAGGCGATCGATCAATCCAAGAAAATTGAGACGACACTGCTGGAAGAATTTCCAGAGATAGAAACAGTAACAGCTCGAATTGGGGTAGCTGATATTCCCACTGATCCTATGCCCATGGACATTGCCGACATGTACATCATTCTGGACAAGAATAAAGAAAACTGGATCTCTGCCGAATCTAAAGAGGAGCTGATAGAAAAAATAAAGAGTAAACTCGATCAGACCATGATAGGTGTGAATTTCGTTTTTACCCAGCCGGTAGAGCTTAGGTTTAACGAACTTTTGGAAGGTGTTCGAGAAGATATCGCCGTAAAGCTATACGGAGACGACATAGATGTATTGGCTGAGAAAGTTCAGGAAATGGCTCAAATTATTCAAACTATTCCAGGGGTGGGTGATGTGAGTCCCGAACGTACGGCTGGACTACCTCAAATGACCGTTAGGTATGACCGGCAAAAAGTGGCTCAATATGGACTGGATATCACGAAGCTCAATCAATACGTAAGTTCAGCTTTTGCCGGAGGTGTTGCTGGAGTTGTATTCGAAGGCGAAAGACGATTTGATCTTGTGATCCGCTTTGATGAAGCTCATCGTACTGGCATTGAGGATATTCGCAATCTGTATGTAGATCTGGAAAACGGTGCACAGGTGCCGGTTAAAGAAGTGGCGGATATCAGTTATCAGCCGGGGCCTATGCAGATCTCGCGAGATAACACCTTTCGCAGGAGCTATGTTGGTGTGAATACACGCGGGCGGGATGTGGAATCGGTGGTTTTGGATATTCAAGAAAAACTGGAGGCCGAATTGAATCTGCCGCCGGGTTATTACATTACTTATGGGGGTGAATTTGAGAATCTGCAACGGGCCAAGAACCGATTGGCTATTGTAGTGCCTATAGCCCTGTTTCTTATCTTTGTGCTGCTGTACTTCGCACTAAAATCGTTCTCACAGTCGGTAATGATCTATCTGGCTATTCCCCTGGCTTCTATTGGAGGTGTCTTCTTCCTGGCTTTACGTGGAATGGACTTCAGTATTTCTGCCGGAGTTGGTTTCATTGTATTGTTCGGAGTGGCTGTGCTAAACGGCCTTGTGCTCGTCAGCCGGTTTAATTCATTAAAAATCGAAGGTGTTATGGATTTACAAGAACGAATTTTGACAGGTACCAAAGAGCGACTTCGCCCCATTTTATTGACCGCTACGGCGGCTATTATGGGTTTTCTTCCGATGGCGTTTTCAACAACAGCCGGTGCTGAAGTACAGCGGCCGCTGGCCACTGTTGTAATCGGCGGGTTGATTAGCGCCACGCTGCTTACGTTGGTCGTGCTGCCCATCCTTTATGCGTACATAGAAAAGCGTAAAATGAGAAAACACAAGCCGGGTAGTACTTCTATGGCCTCCGTTGTGTTGCTGATTATTGGTGGAAGCCTGCTGCTTTCTCCCGATTCTGTACAGGCTCAGGAACAGGTGCTGAATGATACCCTCCCGCAAATTGCGCTGGATCAGGCCGTTCAAAAAGCGATAGCAAATTATCCTTCTCTTGAGGCAGCCAGGCTTGGAATTGACAACAGGAAGGCTCTTCAAAAAACAGCCTGGGACTTTGGCGATACGAACCTCTTTACCGGAGGTGAAGAGTTCGGCAACGGTTCGGACGGTGTTACTACAAAATTTGGCATTCAGCAGCAGTTTGATCTGTTCGGTGTTTTACCAAGGCTAAATCATCGGAATGAACAAACAGAACTTGCCAGGCTGAACTATGAATTGTCTGAGTTAGAGCTCAGGCTCCGGGTAAAGCAGGACTGGTCAACGGTTTTCATCGCTAAACAACAATATGAGATCTATAATCGCCTGAACCAGCAATTCAGGGATATTGCTAGGGCTGCGGAAATAAAATTTGAAACGGAGGAAATTTCCCGGCTGGGATATCTTAATATCATGAATCAGGCCAACCAAATTACCATACAAACAGAACAAGCCTTCCGCGATTATGGGGCTGCTGTTCGAGCTTTTAACAAATGGTTTGAGGGGGACTCGTTATACACGGTTCAAAGTGTTTCAGCCGAACAGCTTGTTCAACCTTTACAGGTAGATTCTACATTCGACCATCCGCTGATTGCTTTATATCAACAAAAAATTGACGTGGCGGAAGCATCGATTAAAGAACAAAGAAGTCAGTTTTTACCAAGTTTTCAAGCCAGTTATGGCTGGCAGGAAATAGCTGGGCAAGGTGGCTTTAATTCCTATGAGATCGGGATCAGACTTCCGGTATTCTTCTGGTCTAAGGCCGGGAAAACTCAATCCGCCCGGATTGAACGAAATATTGCCCGTCAAAACCTAGACCAGGCTCAGAGAGAATTCAACAGTACCTATAACAGTATCCGGGAAAATTATCAGAAATGGTTGCGCTCGTGGGAATATTATCGACAGGAAGCACTCCCTCTTGCCAAAGAACAACAGCAAGGTGCCATCACCTCTTATGAAGAAGGAGCCATAGACTATGTGGCTTTCTTTCAAAGCATCAGAGATGCCATTCGCATTGAAATCGACTCATGGAATGCATTTGGCAATTATCTGAATAGCCATTTCCAATTAGAATACTACCTCAACAAAACTCAATAACAGATTTTAAATCAACAAAAAAATGAATAAATCTAATTTATATATAATTTTATTGGCTGTCCTTGCATCTGTTTTTACAGCCTGCGGCGAGATCAATAGCGATGAAAAAGAACAAGAAGCAACAGAACTTGCCGGTGTGGCTGAGGCAGAAGAAAACATGGTTCATCTGTCGGAACTGAAGTTCAACAGCCTTGGAATGAAACTGGATACTTTGTCCCTGCGCTTTCTCTCAGAGAGCGTAGAAGCAAATGGTCAGCTGGAAGTTCCCCCGCAGCATGAGGCAAGCGTAACTGCGGTTTTGGGAGGTAATATTGGTTCCATAGAAGTTATTGAGGGAGATCAGGTGTCAAAAAATCAGACTATTGCCTTCCTTTCCCATCCTAATTTAACCAAAGTCCAAACTGAATACGTACGGTTGTATCAGCGCATGTTGTATTTAGATCATGAATTTAAGCGACAAGCAAGGTTATATGATGAAAAGGTAGGCTCCGGCCAAACTTACCAACAAACTAAAGCCGAATACGAATCAGTTAAGGCGGAGGTCAAAGGTTATGAGGCTCAGCTGAATCAGCTTAACCTGGACGTTGAACAAATACAAGACGGCGATATTTATTCGTCGGTGCCGGTAGTAAGCCCTATTGATGGGTACATCGAAAAGGTTCAGATTCAAATCGGTCAGTACGTTGATCCCCAAACAATCATGTTTGAAATTGTGGATAACGAACATGTTCATGCCGATTTGATGGTCTTTGAAAAAGATGTGCACAAAGTTAAAAGGGGCCAATCCATCTCTTTTACTGTACAGTCAGTACCGGATCAAATACTTACAGCTACCATTTACTCTGTAGGCAAACAATTCGAACAAAATCCTAGGGCAGTGCATGTGCACGGCGAAATTGATCAGAAAGAAAACTTCCTGATTCCCGGGATGTATATCAACGGCACGATTCACACTTCAGAGACTAAAGCCTTTGCTTTGCCTGAGAATGCCATTGTTGAGGACGAGGGTAAAACCTACCTATTCACCGCAGAACAACAAGAGGAAAACGGAAATACCGAATGGTCTTTCACTCCGGTAGAAATTATGACCGGCATTGAGGAAGATGGTTGGGTTGAAGTGAAGTTGTTAGAACCATTGCCGGATGGAGCACGAGTAGCTTGGAACAATGCCTATTACCTGATCTCTGAAATGAAGAAAAGCCAGACTTCCGACGATGATTAACAAAAACTTTCCGGCAAAGCCATATTCATGTTTTTATGGCTTTGCCGGGGTTAATGCATAACACATAATATTATGAAAGAAATAAAAGCCTTTATAAAACCAAACAGAGTAGAAAATGTAGTTGCAGCACTCCAAGAAGCAGGACATGAAAGTGTTACGCTTTCCAAAGGAGAAGGTACCGGAGCATACAAACAGAAAGATGCGTCCCCATCGCTGGATTTTCACTTTACGGACAGTCCAGTCGTAAAATTAGAAGCTGGTATGTCAATGCAAAGAATCCGATAACGTTGTTCAACTTATCTGCGCCAATGCCAAAACACCGGAACGCGGTGACGGCATCATTTACGTTACAGATATTCAAAAAGCGTTTAGGATTAAAACCTGTGAGCCTTTTGAGGGGTAAGGAACAGGTGATTCTTTGTCACAGTTAAGTTGAAGATGAAAATAATCCCATATATTCAACCATGAAAAAATCCACATTTAATATTCCACAAATGGACTGCTCAGCCGAAGAGCAAATGATTCGAATGAGGTTGGAAGAGTTTGAAGATATTAAATCTCTAAACTTTGATATCCCGAATCGTACATTAGAAGTGTATCACGAAAATAGGCTTAATGAGATTGAGAAAGCCCTTGACTCCCTGAGTTTGGGTTCTAAATTGAATTCAACAAAAGAGGCTCAAATGTCGCCTTTCGCTTCTGATGAGCAGCAACAAAAGAACATTCTATGGTGGGTTTTAGGGATCAACTTTCTCTTCTTTATCATTGAAATGACAGCCGGATGGATTATCAATTCTATGGGGCTGATTGCAGACTCACTAGATATGCTGGCAGATTCATCCGTATATGCGCTCAGCCTTTTTGCTGTTGGAGCAGCGGTAGCAAGAAAAAAGAAAGTAGCAAAAATTAGCGGCTATCTTCAGATGGGTCTGGCATCACTGGGATTTCTTGAAGTACTGCGGAGGTTTCTTGGAGTGGGTGAAATGCCCGACTTTCATTGGATGATCATTATTGCTTCAACGGCTCTTGTTGCAAATGTTTTTACCTTATGGCTTATCAATAAAGCGAAAAGCAAAGAAGCACACATGCAGGCAAGCACAATTTTTACCTCCAATGATATTATTGTAAATGGTGGTGTAATTTTGGCCGGAATTCTTGTTTATGCACTGGATAGCAGGTGGCCGGATCTGCTCATCGGAGCTATTGTGTTTAGTTTTGTCATGAGAGGAGCAGTAAGAATTTTGAAACTCTCGAAATAAAAGATTATGAGACTAAATTAACGACAAAAGACGATGAAAAACCATCTTTTATCTTTTCGATCAATTTCGGCGTTCTCACGACAGGACTTCTGGAAATGAGCGGAGTATATTAGTATGAATTCGATTAACAGATATCAGTCACTTATTATAGCGCTGGCAGTCATTGCAGGTTTGCTGGCTGGGCAGGTGGAAACAGTGGCATCGGTTGCCGGATATGTGATCGTCCCTTTTTTAATGCTCATGCTATTTGGGCTATTTCTTAACATCCCGATCAACGATCTGCTGAAGAGCTTTTCCAATTTAAAATTCTTTTCAGCAAACCTGGCCATCAATTTTCTCTGGACACCCTTTTTTGCCTGGGTACTGGGCTACCTGTTTCTTCAGGATCACCTAAGCCTTTGGATAGGTTTTGTCATGTTGATGATAACCCCCCTGTACGGATTGGTACCTGATTTTTACCGGTATTGCAAAAGGAAATACGACGCTTAGTGCCTCTGTGCTTCCTCTGAACCTGATTTTACAGGTGATTTTATTACCCGTGTTTTTACTACTCTTTTTTGGTGCATCCGGTTCGGTGAACCCGGCATTTCTGTTTGAAAGTATCGGCCTTGTGTTGATCGTACCCTTTGTTGCAGCGCAAGTCACAAAATATCTGCTCCACAGGTTCAAGCAATCCGTATTTCTTGAAACCAAGCTGCTGCCTTTTTTTTAGCTATCTCAGGTACTATTTCTTGGGTTAGCGATCATGGCTATGTTTGCATCTCAGGGTGATTACCTTCTTCAAAACATCAAAACTGTTCTTATTCTGCTGATCCCCCTAATGATATTTTTCGCCATAAATTTCCTGGTGAGTCGCTTTACAAGTTATCTGCTCCATTTTGATTATGAAGATTCGGTCAGCTTAAACCTTACCACACTTGCAAGAAATTCACCCATTGCATTGGCGATAGCTCTTACAGCTTTTCCCGACAGTCCCCTGGTAGCACTGGCTTTAATCGTTGGGCCTTTGATAGAATTACCGGTGCTGGCTTTGATATCTCAATTATTACTGAAAATCAGAGATAGCAGAGTTTCGGAAATCACAAAATCATGAAAAATTCTTATTGACAAAAAATAAACCCCAACCAACATGTCACACGATCATTCACACGAACACGAGCATGGAAACATCAAACTCGCCTTTTTTCTCAATTTTGGATTCACCATTCTTGAATTTTTTGGAGGTATGTATGTAAACAGTGTGGCCATTATCTCCGATGCCCTGCACGATTTGGGAGATAGTCTATCCTTAGGACTCTCCTGGTTTTTGGATCATAAATCTAAAGAAGGAGCAAATTCATCCTTCACCTTTGGTTATACCCGGTTCTCGCTGCTTGGTGCTTTGATTAACAGCTTGGTACTGATCGCTGGATCTGTCTTTGTGATCAATGAAGCGGTTGCCAGAATTTTATCGCCGGAACATACCGATGCTCAGGGAATGCTTCTTTTTGCCATCGTGGGGGTGGCAGTGAATGGGTACGCTGCATGGAAGGTGAGTCATGGCAAAACCCTTAATGAACGAGTTATTTCCTGGCACCTGTTGGAAGATGTATTGGGTTGGGCCGCCGTTCTTGTAGTGTCTATTGTATTACTTTTCAAAGACATTCATTATTTAGATCCTGCACTGTCTCTCTTTATTACTGCCTATGTACTTTGGAATGTGGTAAAACGATTGAAGGAAACCCTACACATTTTCTTACAGGGAACTCCGGATGATATAAGCATTGATGAACTGCGAGAAAAATTCCTCGAGCAAGATATAGTGGCCGATACCAATCACCTGCACTTATGGTCGCTGGATGGAGAAAAGCATGTGTTTACTGCTCACCTCATTCTTAAAAATGTAGAAAGCTATTCAGACATTCTGGAAGCCAAAAAGAAAATTCGTGATATTCTTAAACCTTACAACTTCAGCCACAGCACGATTGAAGTGGAGCTGGATGAGGGAACTTCATCTTTGATTGAGTGAAACGGTTATTGATACTCTTTTAAACCGCACAGCAGCTCAATTTCTTCACGTCTTTGTCGAAAGTGAGAGCCGCAAGTTTAATTCCTTCAGAAAGGGTCAGATAGGGATGAAATTCTGACTTGAGCGACTGAATGGTTACCCCATGCCTCATAGCCAGAGCCAGTTCCATCAATAGTTCCGAGCCCTCCGGTGCCAAAATGCGAGCTCCAATCAAGTGGTCATTATCTTTGTTTCGGATTAACTTGATAAAACCACGTGTATCTCTCGCAGCAATGGATCGGGGTACATTATCCAGCGTAAGTTTAGTTGCTTGATAGTTAAGTCCCGCTTCTTCCGCTTGCTGTTCGTCCATACCCACTCCGGCCACCTGTGGATCAGTGAAAATAACCCATGGTAAGACTGAAAAATCGGCTTTTCCATGACTATCTCTCATCGCATTTTCAGCAGCGATTTTTCCTTCATAAGCAGCCGTATATACAAACTGCCGTTCGCCAAGTACATCGCCGGCGGCAAAGATGTTGGATGTATTGGTTCGCATGGTTTCATCCACTGGAATATAGCCGCGACCTTCGGTGTCAATCCCTGCGGATTCAAGATTCAGGTTCCCTGTATTTCCCTGCCTGCCGGTAGCGACCAATATCTGATCAGCTTCAAGTTTTTTTTCCTCTCCATTTACCGTAAAACGGATGCTTCTATTTTTATCTGTTTTCGTTACTTCCAGAATGTCTGTATTCGTCAAAATGGTTAATCCTTCCTCTTCCAAATATCCCGTTAAGGCTGTTGCAAGCTCTTTGGGTTGATCACTTAATACATGTTCTGATCGCTGTAATACAGTCACCTTGCTTCCAAGCCGACTAAAGAGTTGAGCATTTTCAAGAGCAATATATCCGCCGCCAAGTATGACGAGCTCTTCCGGAAGTTCCTCAAGTTCATAGGCCGACTCATTGGTCAGATATCCCGCTCCTTTCAGTCCTGGTATTTCAGGAATAAACGGGGAAGCTCCTGTGGCAATCAAAATGTTTTCGGCGGTATAGGTTGAATTATTTACCTGAACCTGATTTGTTTGAATTAACTTTCCGTACCCCTCAATAAGGGTGATGCTTGGATCATCCTTTATCACATTCACATATTTTTCCTGGCGAAGATCACGAACCATCTCCCGTTTTTGCTCAATCACTTTTTTGAAATCACTAATGGTTGCCGTGGTTTCAATCCCTTCAAATCTCGGATGGGAAGCATTGTGAAAGGCTTCTGCTGTTCGGATCAGTGTTTTGGAAGGCACGCACCCCACATTTACACAGGTTCCACCGGTTGGCAGACCTTTATTGATAATCAGTGCGGTTCCTCCCAATTCACTGGTTCGGATAGCCGCAGCAAAAGCAGCCGAACCGCCCCCGATAATAATCAACGAGTAACGGTGTTCACCAGACTGCTCTTTTCCGGTTTCGCCAACTACCTGATACTTACCCGTCTCATTTACGGCTTCAATCACTGAAGCTTTATCAAGGGTGGATTCATCAAATGATACCGTAGCCGTTCCGTTGGGGTAGCTTACATCCGCCTTCTGTATTCCGTTTAGTTTGGATAGATTATTTTCAATAGACACGGCGCAATGATCACACGTCATGCCCGCTATGTCCAGTTCCAGTTCTTTCATCCTATTATTCGTTTTCTTGCTCTTGTTGAAGGTTGGCTGTAAATCCGGTCTTATTGATCGCATCCTGAAGTTCTTTTTCCGTGAGCTTCGTTTTCAAATACGAAATAGTAGCCGTTCCGCTGTCGTAGGATACCTCGGACTCAACAATTCCATCCAGTTTACCCAACTCATTTTTTACACTGGCTTCACACCCAGCGCAGGTCATGCCCTCCACATTAAAGGTTACATGTTCTACATCTGCCTCGGAAACATATTGTACTTGAGTGGGTTGAGCGTCAGAGAAAAACCAATGAGAGTAGTTTGGAAAAGCCAACAAAAGTGCCGCCACTACGGTTACGATGCCAAGAAACGATTTAGACTGGGTGAAACGGGCTTCTTCAGGATCACATTCACAGTCGATCTCTTTTGAGGGCTTCAGTTTTTGGTACCATGCAAACCCAAGTAAAAGAACAGTCAACCCAATTAAATAAGGTCGAAATGGGTCCATGAATGAAAACGTAGAGGCGATACCACTTGTGCCTGCCAGAATAGCCAGCACCGGAGTGATGCAGCAAAGGGAGGCGATAAATGCAACTCCGAGTCCCGCACCCAGCCATTTGGTATCAGAATTATTTTTCTGTTGCTTGTTCATGCGGCTAATACCTCCATAATGGTATTGTTTTCAATTTGGTTGAAAAGTGGTTTCAAAAGATCGTCATAAGGTTTTTGCAGGGAATAGAAAATGAGCTTTCCCTCTCTTCTTGAATCTAAAAGTCCGGCGTCTTTCAATTTTCGCAGGTGTTGTGATACCGCCGGTACGGTCATATCTAAAATATCGCTCAAATCGCACGGGCATAAATCTTTCTCCGTGCTCAACAAGAACAGGATTTTCAGGCGTACATCATTTCCGGCCAGTTTCAATATGTCGGATAGTTTTAAGATGGATGATTCTACCGCATGGATAGAATCAATGCAGCGGTTGATCTGGTTCAGATCGGCTACATCTCGAATACAGGATTGTTTGCTCATAGGAATTATTATTTAAGTGATTGCTTAAATATATAGTCAATGAAACGTTTAAGCAAATGATTAAATGAGGAAGTAAGTTAGGTACATACCCGTGTCTAAGGGCGGTTACTTATAAAAAAATTCGGAATTATTGAGTGAGATTATAGTATCCAAAGGCGTGATCATATATTGAATAAAGGAAACGTTGTTTATAGCCATCATTGGCAGGAAGAAATTACATTGTCTTTGAGCACTGATTTTGTTAGCCTAAGCGCCAACCAAATTGTTTATCTATGACCATTCAGGAATACGTTGATCAGTTAAATCTAAGATATAAATCAGGCATTTCGAGGGAACACAGTTATCGGGGCGATTTGCAAACGTTGCTTGGGGAGCTATTGCCGGATCTGCTTATAACCAATGAACCCTCACGAACAGATGTTGGAGCCCCCGACTATATCCTTACTAAAGGCAAAATTCCCGTTGGATACATTGAAGCCAAAGATATAGGCGATCCGGATCTTGAGGGTATGAAGAGGAATAAGGAGCAGTTTGAACGCTACAAAACCGGTCTTCCTAATCTGATCTTTACTGATTATCTCAATTTCCGTGTATATCGGGATGGAGAATTCCTGACATCCGTTGCTATTGCTGAAATCAAAGACGGTAGCATCGTTGGGTTGACTGAGAACTACAACGAGTTTGAAAACATCATCAAAGATTTTGGGACACATGTGGGGCAAACCATCCGCAGTGCCAATAAGCTGTCGAAAATGATGGCCGGTAAAGCCCGAATCCTTGCTGATGTTATTGAGAAGGCCCTCAATGCCGATGAAGAAAAGCAGAAAAACAAAGTAAACGAAACGGCTAACAATACCCTAAGGGAACAATTGACCGCATTTCAGAACGTCTTGATTCACGATATTAAGGCGAAGGAGTTTGCGGATATCTATGCACAGACGATTGCATACGGTATGTTTGCAGCTCGATTACACGATTCGACTTTGGATACCTTTGATCGCCATGAGGCAGCTGCACTTATTCCAAAAACCAATCCCTTTCTTCGTAAGCTATTTCAATACATAGCCGGTTATGATCTGGATGATCGTATCGTATGGGTGGTAGATGGTTTAGCTGATATTTTCAGAGCGACTGATGTAGATGGCCTTCTTAAGAACTTTGGAAAAGCTACACAGCAGCAAGACCCCATTATTCATTTTTATGAAACGTTCCTGGCTGAATATGATCCCAAGCTTCGAAAAAGCCGTGGAGTCTGGTACACGCCGGAGCCGGTGGTGAACTTTATAGTTCGGGCGGTTGATGACATTTTGAAAGACGATTTTGGGCTAAAAGAAGGCTTGGCTGATACCACCAAGACTAAAGTCAAAGTAAAAGTACCCACTCATGACAAACGTCACAAAGGCGGAATGGTGGAAGAAGAACGGGAAGTCCATAAAGTGCAGATTTTAGATCCGGCTGCTGGGACTGGAACATTCCTCGCTGAAGTTATCAAGCAAATACATTCCAAGTTTGAAGGACAGCAAGGCATCTGGGCCACCTACGTGGAAGAACACCTGATCCCCCGCCTGAATGGATTTGAGATCTTAATGGCAAGCTACGCTATGGCCCACCTAAAATTGGATTTACTGCTTCGAGAAACGGGTGTTGAGCCAAGTGGAAGTGAACGTTTCCGGGTTTATCTCACCAATTCTTTGGAAGAACACCATCCAGACACAGGAACCCTCTTTGCCGGTTGGCTAAGTGAAGAGGCTAATGAAGCCAACCACATTAAGCGTGATACACCTGTGATGGTTGTATTGGGTAATCCACCTTACTCAGTCAGTAGTAGAAATAATGGAGAGTGGATTGAAGAAAGAATCAAAACTTATAAGGAAGGTGTACAAGGTTATAATAAAAATGCCTTGTCAGATGACTATGTTAAATTTATTCGATATGGGCAGTATTTGATTGAAAAGAATAGTGAAGGCATACTTGCTTACATATCAAATAATAGTTTTATAGATGGTATTACCCATCACAAAATGAGAGAGGATTTACTTAATGCATTTGATAAAATATATGTTTTAGACTTACACGGTAGCTATAAAAAACAAGAAGTAACAGATGATGGAGAGAAAGATGAAAATGTATTTGATATCCAACAGGGTGTTTCAATAAATATTTTTATAAAGAAAAAAGAGAATCACAATATGGCATCACTATTAAAAAATGATGCCTTAGGTAAGAGGAAAGAAAAATACAATTACTTAACTGACAATAGTTTATCAACAATTAATTGGAAAGCGATAGAGCCCCAATCACCAGATTACTTTTTTAAAGAATTCAAGTATAAACTGAGAGATCAATTTGAAGAATGGATTTCCCTGGACAAATTATTCATTGAATCTGGTACTGGTATAAAATTCAGAAAAGACAATCTTTTGATTAAGCCTCACTTCGATAGGGATTCAGTAATTGAGTTGTTTAAAGACATGAAAAATCTTGATTCTCAGCAAATACTTGAGAAGTATAATATTTCTGATACGAAAGACTGGAAAATTAGTGAGAAAAGGGACCTTTTTGAGGATGAAGCAGATGATATCATGGAAGTGCAATACCGACTATTTGATAGTAGGTTCACCTACTACCCTTATGAAAAAATCCATGAAATTATAGTTCGAGGAGATTCTCGAAGAGAACTAATGAGGAATTTATTTTTTGAAGATAATTTAGCTTTATTGTCTGCCCGTCAACAAAGTGCATATGATTTTCAACATGTGTTTATTTCAGATAGATTGGTTGATATGTGCACATTATCCGCTAAGTCAAAAGAAAGCACATACACATTCCCTTTATATGTCTATCCAGAAAATAGCACCCAACAAACTTTGGATGGAAGTATAGAACGAAGGCCTAATTTAGAAAAGAAAATCGTAGATAAAATTGCCAAAAATCTGGATCTGAAGTTCTCTCCGGAAAAGAAAGAAACCGAAGGCTACTTTGCTCCTATTGATCTACTTGATTACATCTATGCCGTTTTACATTCCCCAAGCTACCGGGAGAGATACAAAGAGTTTCTCAAGATCGACTTTCCAAGAGTGCCTTACCCCGAAGATCCCGAGCTTTTTTGGCAACTCGTAGAACTTGGTGGAGAGCTCCGCCAAGTTCACTTACTGGAGCATCCTATGGTAGAAGAATTTATAACCACCTATCCCATTGCAGGGAGCAATATAATTTCCAACCGGCTTACAAAAACCGATCCCGGTTTTATTCCGGAAGACGATGATGAAACCACCGGCAAAGTGTGGATTAACGAAGAACAGTATTTTGGCAATGTACCCAAAAAAGCCTGGGAGTTCTACATCGGAGGCTACCAACCCGCCGAAAAATGGCTCAAAGACCGCCGAGACCGAGAGTTATCCATTGATGAAATTCGACACTACCAAAAAATCATTGTTGCTCTTATGGAGACCGACCGGTTGATGCAGGAGATTGATGGTGTGTTTGAATTGAACTTATAAAGTTAAAGAAGTATTTATGGACGAATCAAAATCCGATGATAAAATTCTTTATAATCTTTCGCTAAGTGTAGATCGAGATAATTATTTTCGTCGAACTTGTAGTTCTTGTGGTAGAGATTTTAAAACAAAATATGACGAGTCTGATTTGGCATGGACTATTGCACCTCAAATACAGCGCATGGGCTTAGAAATTGGTGATTCGCCAGATACTATCGATGAAAGAGAAAATATTTTTTGTCCATACTGCGAACATAGTGCTGATACAAGCGAAATGTTGTCTGAGGATGTATCACAATATATAAAGCGACATATATTAAGAGAGTTTATTCTACCCATGACAAATAAAATGTTTTCTGGACTGGAAAATATGGGGACAAATAAAGGTGGGTTTATAAACATTGAAACTACATATACAAGATCTATGTACCCTCCACGACCGATTCATGGCCCTGAACAAGCAGACATGAAAATTATTGAATTTTTATGTTGTAATAAAAGAGCCAAAATTTCTGAAAAATGGAATTTAATTGATAGATGTGTATTCTGTGGTACAAAAGTAACCTTAGTATGAAACTAATACGATATGCAAAGTAACTTATCTAAAACTGATATTAACGACTCTCTTCGTCATTTTAAAAACAGGCGGGATGATTTACTTCATGAGGACTCAGCAACGTTTGATCATTATTTAGAACGTTTTCTCGATTTTTGCAAAAGCGACCTACTTGTTCAAAAAGTACTTAATCCATTAGATCAGAAATATACAGTCGATGCAGATGGATGGTGGGAAGAGGTGAAAAAAAGGAACGGTAGCATGGAATTCCCCCAAAATCTGGATGAAGAACTTCTTCTTCGTTATAAAATTCTTGAAAGCTTACCTGACAGATCAAATGATATATATTTTTTGCCTGCAAAGGGCAGTAAAAAAGACGATTATTTAGACTATATAAAAAATGTAATAGCTCGTCCATTTGCTGTTGAACTAACCCATCGACTAGGTGATGTTGCGGATCTTGCTTCTCCAGAAGCACGTATGCAACAAGCAGTACCTTTAAATAGGATTCCCAAAAAAAATAAAATTAAAGTTTTTTTAAGTCATAAATCAGTTGATAAACCTCTTGTAAAACGTTTTTATAATGCCCTTAAAGTTTCTGGTTTTGATCCATGGTTGGATGAACCAAATATGGCAGCGGGAACTAATCTTGAGAGAGAACTACTGAAGGGATTCGAGGAGTCATGTGCTGCTGTATTTTTTATCACAGAAAATTTCAAAGATGAAAAATATTTGGCTACAGAAGTTGACTATGCAATAATTCAAAAAAGGAAGAAAGAGAAAAAGTTTGCAATAATAACACTCAGATATTCAAATGCAGCACCGGTGCCAGGTCTATTAGACCCTTATATTTACAAAAATATTGAAAATGACTTGGAAGGCTTCTATGAACTTGTGCGTGCATTACCTATAGAATTAGGCCCTTTGAGATGGAAGAAAGAGGTGGTTGACTGAGTATTGAAACCTAAAATCATTTCTCTATACCGTAAGGCCCAATACAGGCTTAATAATATAAGGGCTGCCCATCAATCACTTACTCTCTTACTCTCCGACACGCTTATACTCAATCTCAAAACCTGGTGCTAAAAAAAGGAAGATGGTTCACAACCGTTATTTTAAACATTAATTAACGTTCACCTTCATCAGAAATCTCATAAACAAATTTGTAGTAAATTTTCGCCCACCATTCAAAATATTCTTCTTTATCAGTTTTGTGATAATAGGCAACGACACTTACTTTAAAATACCAAAACGCGATATATGTGTTATCTATATAATTTATTGTGGATAAGTTCCCCCAAATGTGGACAAGTGTTACATAACCGTTACATAAAAAAAGGCATTCTAACAGCTTTAAAACGGTGGTTTTGGGTGAATACCCCAAAATTGTTACATAAAGGTGACATAGATCAAGCCCAAAAAGGAATATAACTGGCATCCCTTTTAGAGTTACTGGATGGATCAAAATCCTTAATAAGACCAGCTTCTATAGTATCAGAAATAATTCTGGAAGCCATAGGGTAATTCTTGTCCGAAATTTCAAATCTTTTTCTGAGGGACTTATTGCTCATCCTTTCACCGGAGAAGTGTTTGAGACACGTATGTTGATAACACGCTCTTATTTTATCTTTTTTATCCATTTCACTCAAAGGCCGGTAAGCATAGAGTTTTGCAATGGTATGAAAGTCATCTACTAAGAAATCAGGTGGGGGCAATTGAAAGATCTCAACAGCATCTACGACTTTTATAATGCCACTACCGCGTTCTTCACAAATATTAAGCCTTCTCATAAATGAGGCCAGTTCTTCATTACGTGAACGAGGAGTGGCACCAATAAATCTCAATGGATCAACAAGGGGCTTCCCATTGTTTGTAATCTCAATTCTATCATCAAAAATTTCGATCATCGGATTAGTTCCTTTCATCTCGAAATCCTGATGGATAATAGCGTTCGCCACAAGCTCACGAATAGCGATTTCGGGATACATTTTAACCTTACTTCTCAAGGCTTGCCCAATCACTTCATTCTCAGGGAGTTGATCATTTATCCATGATATGAGTCCTTCAAAACCATTGGCGTATCCTTTTATGCCATTTTGCTCTTTTATTGTATTCACTTTGTTCTTTCCATCATAAATAATCACCCGGATGGACTTTCTCTTTAGAGAAGGGAATTTATTCAATTGCTTTGCGAATAGAATCGCGCCCAAATTTGTTACAGAATATCTTCCGCTATCAAAGGCTACCAAGTTTTCTTCTATAAGCTTATCAAGTATTCCACTCATATCAGCAGGAAGAGGAATGCTCATCATTTCAAAGAAAGCCGGATAGTCAATAAGTTGAAGGACTTCATTTCCCTCAAGATTGTCAGCAGCAATTTTACTCTCAAATGAAGCCTCAGGATGCCTTTTCCAGATTTTTCTTTCTTTTTCAGGATGATCTTCAAGTTTCTTTTTATATGATCCTACACGAATAAATTTATCGTGGCGAAATCGAACAGGCTGATTTCTTGTTGCATCAATTTGAAATATGGAGATGCTCTTTCCTTCATAATCAAATTCATAGATTTTAAAATCTATTTTAGGATACAGTTGGGTGGCCAACCAGTTTTCAAGCTCCTGGTTTCCTATTTTGGTACTTTTCGGATGGAAATCTGTTCCAACAATATCATGTGTTCCGTCTTCTATGCCATAAACCAAGTACCCGTATTTTTGGTTATGAAGGCATGCTGAATTTGAAAGAGCTGAAATGTATTCCCCTATTTGAGTTTCCTCAACATATCTTTTTTTAAACTCTACCCATTCACACTCTTTGGGTAGAGCAATAAGCCTTTCTAATAATTGTTTTTGTTCTGTACGTGATAACATGGTCCTTGCAAATATGTATCCGATGACGGATAGAAGTTACATTAAGTAAGAAAAAGAAACTGAATACTTTAACCTTTAGTAGATTTAAAAATTTCCTTTCGATGAATTCATCTCCAAAATATCATCCAGAAAAAGTTGGGATTTCATAGGTGAGCAACTAAATGCGTGATGATAAAACTAAAAGAAATGCCCCGTAGCTGCTATGAAATTAAATTCGTTTCCCAAGTGGAACTTAGGACTTCGCAACATACAGGGCACTAGTTTAATGTACTGTTAACCTTAGATTTTGACAAGGTGTTATACTCTATTTTGATCTACACGTCAAATTTTGCTTCTCAGTAAGTATATATTCAGGATTAACAGCTCGTTAATAACGTATGTAAGATAATGGTTATTCGGAAGGAAATTTATAACATTATCGGCTGATGAAAAATGGGAAAAATGACCGAGCATCTTTACAGTTTCTGAAGTTATTTGCATATCAATCTCCAAAAATACGCATAACATTGAAAATTATGTGTTTACTTGCTTTATTGGGGTTATTGGAATATCGTAGGATGTAATAACATGGCTTCTTTAATCTGTTCTAAACCACGATATATCAATTTACTAAACGTAATAAATGAAAGAACTCCTTAACAAAATATCATCATATAATTTATTCAACTACCTATTCCCAGGTGTAATTTTTAGTATGGTAATTAGCCGTTGGTCTGAAATCAATTTAATTCAAGATGATATTGTTACCGGATTATTTTTCTACTATTTCATAGGTTTAGTAATTAGTCGTTTCGGATCTCTAATAATTGAACCAATTTTAAAGTGGATAAATTTTGTCAAATTTGCGAATTATTCAGATTTCGTGAAAGCATCTAAAAAGGATCAAAAACTCGAAATTTTGTCGGAATCAAACAACATGTATAGAACACTGATTTCCTTATTTTTAATAATTTTGCTTTCGAAAATTTATTTAAAAATGACTACTAATTTGGGGTGGGGTCTTCAAACACATTTAGGGATCATCACGGTCAGCGTCTTAATTTTATTTCTTTTTTCTTATAGAAAACAGACCTCGTATATAACAAAACGAATTAAATCAGACTTAGAATGAGTACAATAAAATCTTTTTCCGTCGGAGATGGAGACATGTTTTATATAAAACATGGTTCAGATAATTTTACAATTATAGATTGTTGCTTATCTGATGAAAACAGAGAAGAAATTATTTCTGAGATAAAAAAGGAATCAAAACATAAGGGTATTACTCGTTTCATTTCTACTCATCCTGATGAAGATCACATTCAACAGCTTGATTATTTCGATGACGAAATTGAAATATTAAACTTTTATTGTGTCAAAAATGAAACTACAAAGTCTGTTGAAACAAACAGTTTTAAACGATACAAGTTACTTCATAACTCTTCTAAAAAATCATTCTATATAAGTAAAGGATGCAGTCGAAAATGGATGAATCAAGACGGTGATGGACGAGGGAGTTCTGGAATAAATATTTTGTGGCCAGATTTAAATGATAAAGATTTTAAGACGGCTCTTCAAAATGCCAAAGATGGGAATACTCCAAATAATATTTCATGTATTATAAAATACAGTTTAGAAGGTGGAGTAACTGCTATTTGGATGGGTGACCTTGAAAAAGATTTTATGGAAGAAATTAAAGATCGAGTGACTTTCCCGAAGGCAAATATATTGTTTGCGCCTCATCATGGCCGCAAAAGTGGTAAAGTACCTAAAGAATGGATTGATGCTATGGACCCTGATATAATTGTAATGGGAGAAGCTAATTCAAATGATTCAGACTATGCTTCATATCCAGATCATAATAAGATTCGACAAAACGGTGCAAAAGATATAATTTTTGAGTGTGTAAAAGGGAAAATTCACGTGTACTGTTCAAACAAAGATTATACCATTGACTTCTTGGAAAATGAAGGGAAATCAAGTTATGATTATTATAAGGGAACTTTAAATATTTGAATATTTATGTCCCATTTCTCCAAATGGCAAATGAAATGGTCTCAACTGGGATATATACATTCTATTGTTTTACCTCTCTTTATTATTGTCCGCAACAATCTCTATATCTGATTGAACTTGTGAACTTCCAGCCAACAAAGCAATCACCCCATACACATATCCAATAGCTTCAACGATTGCCAGAATAATAAGTACCGTCTCATCCATTTCTCCAGCATTAATTCGTCCGGTTGTAATCACTCCAGAGATACCTAAGCTGGTTAGCCCGCTTTTGGCAATGTCTTTTCCTTCCTGCGGGGTTTCTTTTCTGAAAAGCGTAATGAGTGTTGGTACGGATTTGATGACGTTTCTAAGTAGTTTTTTCATGAGTAATAAGACTAAATTAGGTTAATAAGGCTTATTCACGCCCTCGTTCAAGGGATTGAATGCGTTGTTCGTGATTGGTTAGTTCCTGGTCGGTTTTAGTTTGAAAGACCTCGATGGACTGCTTCAATGATTCCAGGTCAACGCCCTGAATCTTCTGCTCAGCACGGATATTGATCATTAGCTCGTACCACCGTTTGATTTCAGCTGTTTGGTTGTTTATCGAGTCATAAATCCCGGTCAAAAACAGGCAAATAATGGTCGTAATGATCAGCTCTTTATACTTGCTGAGGTAATGCTCGGGCTTTGGTGCTTTGCTCATAGCTTTGCTCGTAGTCCTGAATGGCTTCTGGAAGCGTTATGGTTTGTTTGTTCTGTCGGCAGTAAAACCGTCCGGTTTTCGTCGACTGGTAGTAGTAATGACCATCAATCCGTAGCCATCGCAGTGGTCGCTCGTTGATCTGCTTGCCACTCCACCCGTCCACATGCAAGCCAATAGCCGGGATCTTCTTTTGGCTTAGTTTATGTGTGAACTCCCAATCGAGATACAATCCCACTCCCTGAAAGGGCCACGTGGTTGCAAGCAGCCAGTGCTGAAGCGGGCTTGCCTGCTTAATAAGCCACTCGGTAAAGAGCAGGCAGTCAATGGCCAGGCCTTTTCCATGTGATTTTGGATCACCATCTCGCCAGGCGGAAGTGATCAGGGTTTTGGTTCCCGTCCAATCTCGCCAGGCTAAAAAAGACCGTAGAAAATCCACATCCATTCGGGAGATATCGCCCTGGATTTCAAAGTCGGGCAAGGAAAAATTGCCCCCATAGCTTTCTATAAGGGCAATGTAGTCGCCTCGTTTCATGGCTATTTCTTGAACTTTAGCCACAGAAAGCCAGCGCCAAGGGCAATGGCAGCCGCTTTGTACTTCATCGGCACGTCGCCGTTGATATACTTTTTGGCTGTATCCACCAAGTCCATTTTGGTGTTTTCGGCTTCGGTATTTTTAACGGCCACAACGGGGGAAGAACCGATTCCGGCTCCGTTGCATCCGCAGCCGCATCCAAGGCCGGTATCAGAGGTATAGCTTGATTTACTCATTGGTTTTCAGGTTAGGTTAGCGTAAGATTTTAAAGAGGATTCCGGCTCCAACGATACCGGCCCCGGCCAGTGCGATCATCTTCTTACTAATCGGTTTTTTTTGTGTGGCCACCGGCTCGCTTTTGGTTGTAGAAGGCTGGGCCGTTGCCGTAGGTTTTTTGGTCAAATCACGAACAACTGGTGTCACTTTTGTTGGTTTGATCTTAGGCAACCTTGGCAGAACCGGTTTCCTGATTCTGGGAGAAATGGAAATGGTGGGTCGTATTCTGCTGATGGATGAGACCGGTTGGATTGCCGTATTTAGTTCTGTGGGTAAAGTCGGGTCAAGCATCATACGCCCCAAACCGGGAGAGCTTTCCTCGCTGTAGATGTAACCGGAAGATGATTTCATAGTGGTTATTGAGTGTTAAAGATTTGGTAGGAAATAAATCCTGTGATGATTAGTGGCAGAATTACCATGCTGGCCGTGGACGCTTTGGAAATGCCCAGCGTGGACTCGACGATTTCTTTTCGGCGGAGCACATCGGAGGCGTAGTTTTGCCCGGTGGTTACCAAATTGGGATCAATGCCAGCACTTATCGTATTTCGTACTTTTGAGTAGCCCGCGTTGTACGCCGCCACGGCTGGGGTAAGCTTACCTCCAAACTTTCTGATCAGGTCTGCAAGGAACTTGCTGCCATAGTGGATGTTGGCGCGATGATCATTATTGGCATGGGAGCTCGTAAAGTCCGAATGATACCGACGGTCAATTTGCATGATACCGATGCCGTTTCCGTTGTCGCCCGTCCAGTTGCTGTCCAACGTCAGTCCCATATGGCTTTCCCTGGAGGCAATAGCCAACAGCAGGGAAACCGGCACATTATTCGCCCGAGAAGCCTCATAGAAATGCCCCATGATGCCTTTCACACGGATGTAGCTGAGCTGGGAGGATATGGACAGCGCGCTACTCACTTATACAATCGCCTTGCAGTTGAAGGTGACCTTTGCCGTTTCGCCTGCTCCGATAGTAAACTGATCGACAGGAGCCAATGCTTTACGAGCCAACAGGTGCGGGGAAATCTGGTTTGAATTATTTTTGTTTCCAAATAAACCAATCTCGCGAACCGTAATCGGTGTTGCGCCTCGATTTTCAAAAATGCGCTCGACTGGGAAGTACACTTCATTAGCTACGTCATCAACGACAAGCTCGCCGATATGCGTGCCGTGATGTACCAGTTCCCCGTCTCCATAGCCATGTGGAACACCGTTCACTTCTGCATTTTCCGGAGTCAGTGATTGGTCGGTCATGGAAACAAACTTGTTGGACTCACCCACACGAACGCCAAATTTCCAGCCGTCCAGGTTACGATAATAGTCAAAATTGACACCTGTGCCCCCACCACCCAATCCAGCGGTAAAATGATACTCGTTTTCCCAATTGTGAGCTGCACTTGGGTTAGCAATACGATGCAGGATGTACATGAAATTCTCCGTCCACCCGCCATTGGTTCCATTAGCGTCCGTGTCTTGATTGAAGTTCTCAATCATGGAAATGATCTCATAATCCAGCGACAAGGTGGAAGTGTCTCCAAGACTGATGGGTGCCCCAAGTACGTCGCGAGCCATTAGCATATAGGCGCTGCGGTAATCCCCTGACATGATTCCAATTTCTTTAATATCACGAATAGCTCCAGACATGTTCGTGAACGGTCGGGAGAGCGTAAATTTGGAGCTTTCCTGATCGGTTATAAGCGAGGTTATGGATACCGCCCCTTGGGTGCACCCCCGCTTGAAATACCCCGGAAGGCATAAATCTGAGGCTTTCACGGCCTGGTCGCTCATGCCAATAATGGGATTCCAGTTAATTGGCAAGTGATAATCATTAGACGCCCACTGGATTCGGTATTTAGCCGCAATCGAAACCCCTGAATTTCCATCCCACACCCCGGTCAGGTGAGGCACAATTCCTCGAATGAAATACTTGTACCGGCTATGGCGGTCAAGCGGAAATGGCCCCTTGGTGTTGTCGTGATAGTACACCCCGTTTAATCCCTCCAGACCAATAACTCCCTGAATGGTAATCAGGTCGTGATCCACGGTGCTGTATTCGTGGTAGTCGGAAAGCTCAATAATTAAATCATCACCGGATTCAACGATGCTAATGATGTTGGTGATGAGTTTTCGGGTATTATGGCCATCCCAGTACTCGTCCTGATTCGTTTTACCCATTTGGATGCGCATCCATTTGAGCAGGTTTCCTACAAAGCTTTCGCATTTCATGCGGTACAGGTGCCGCTGTTCCAGGGACAGGTCGCAGTACATGTCGAGACCGCTGGCCGTTTTTCCGACGTTTAAATCCGTTCTAATGATTTTCATGGGGGTTTGTTTATGCAAATATGAGGTTATGTAATGGTGTAGCTGATGTTGGTAGTCAGAGAACTGCTGTTGTTGGCATTAACCTCTTTCACCTGGTCCAGTGGCTCGGGTTGAGAGTACTCGTGATCAAAAGCCGCTGGTTGATCGGAGGCAATGGGTTCGGTTCGGTAACCCGACAAAGAGGTGACTGGAAAGTTCGTGCAGTCGATGCTGGTGGTTTTGACCAGCACCAATTCCAACTCAATCTCAGTAGCCATTCGGCCCCGGTTTTTTATGTCCAGATCCGGAGGAACCACGACCATATAGATATCCGAGATCCCGATTTTCCCATGCTCGGTTCGCGAGCGCACACGGAAATAATGTCGCTGATCAACCAGCGTTTGAGGCAGGTAAAGCTGGTGATAACGCACCATTTCTTCCGGTTCGGCGTGAACTTCAGGTGTCTGGAAAGGAACCGAGTCGTCCCATCCCCAGTCAATCTGGCTTGATGCCGGTTCTCCGGTGGCCCACGAGATCAAAATGGAGCCGTCCACGAGCATTCCGCTCACGACCCGCATTTTAAAAGCCTCGTTTAGACCAAATTCCTGTCCGCTAATCTTACTCATCTCAGCTTGTCCAAAAGATTTCGGTTACCAGGGCTTTGGACTCCGCTCCCGGATTGGTCGCCTCATCCCACAGGCCCATAAAACCACCTTTGTAGAGTTCCCCGAACCGGCGAAGATCAAAATGCAGAGTTTCACCCGCTCGCAGTTTGAAGGTGTAGTACTTGTCCGATATCCGCTGGCTGTCCAGGGCAATCATAAGCTCGCCTTCGCTGCTGTTTTGAATAATCACTCCAAGCCGGTATGGGTTTTCGTTGACAAGGCGAACGGGCGCTTCGCCCTGTTTCATCACCGGGGAAATGGAGGAGGCAATCCGGGCCTGACTGGGCTGAGGACCTTCAGTTTTTTGCAGGTTTTTAACCAATGCTTCTACGTTAGCAGCCAGCTCGCAGAGTACTTTAATCAAGTCGTTGAGCATGTCTACTCCGCTGAATTGAATCCAGTGTTAGCCTGCACGTAGCTCTCACAAAGAAAACTTACCTCGGCAGGCTGGGCACCGTAGTTGGAGGCGTACACGTCAAAAGGCACGTTTGATCCTACCACAAAAGGCACGTTGATATACTTGTCGTTGAACTCGTCATTCACCTGCTCCAGGAATACTTCATCCCGAACCGTGGTATTGTACACTTTCATTGAGGCGGTTATAGCTCCGGGCTGGTTACTGCTCATGGCCATGCGGCGAACCTGCACGTCCACGCTTTTGCTTTTCACGCCCAGATCAATGTTGAGCCCGCCCGCTGGAACCGTGCTATGTCCATACAGGAACCGGGGCACTGGAACCGAAGCTCCAATTTGCTGGTAGGCCGCGCTGAGCTTTGCCAGCGCAAACTGGTCGAAGCCCACAAGCTGAATGTTTACCGTTTGCTTTGCAGCACCGGTATTGGTGAGTTCAAATACAATGTGGTTATTCTTCTGAATGATGAAGGGAGCGAACAGCCCGTCAATGGATTTGAACAGGTTGTGCACTACTGAGAGCTGCACATCGCGAAACAGGTAGAGGTCTTCATTCAGGCGGGCCGAGATCAAAATGGCATTCATGTTGGCGCTGAACGGGAGAATCTTTCGGATGCCGTAGCGCTCTCCACCCATGCCGTTCATGGTAAGGTGAGCGGTTGCACCGGGTTGCACCTCGACCGATTTGGCCGGATTGTAGGCCGAACTTTCTTTAGGAGGTAAAAAATTAGAGATAATCTTCATGGCGTTGCTTTGAGGTAGTCAGGATTGATTGGAAAAAGAATCCCGCCGGAACCGAAGAATCGGAACCGGCGGGACGGGATGGATTACTCAACTTCTGCGACTACCATAGAAGCTCTGAGCCACAATTCTCCCTGACCGGATTGGTTCCAGTTCTCGGAAGTTGGAAACACCGAGGCATCATCAAAGTGCACGGCAAGGGAAACCGTCTGGTTGATGGCCAGATCAAACGGGTCGGCCAGGCGGTACTCGCTGGCTGATTTCATGGTAACAAGCCGGCGATATTCAGCTACAGCGTCCACGGTATTATTGGTGGCCGAGGTAAACTGAATGCCTGTGCCTGCAAAGTTGGAAAACTCGCTCATGGGAGCGCGGAGAAACTCCTTGTTATCGTTGTCGGCCTGAAGCAGGATGGCGGCGTCTTTGAGCCCGTTTACAATGGCTCGAGCGTCAATGCCATTAGCCGCATCGTCTTCGATGAACTGCTTGGTGAGTTCAAAGGACAGACCCAAAATTCGACGTTTCATAGCTCCCGGAAATGGGTTACTTACGTAGTTGTCCCGCGTGAGCTTTCGATCTGCATTGGCAGGAAAAAAGTTAAGGACCGATTGGTTTTGCTGCACTTTGCGCGTGTCAAAATATGTTTTGATGCGTGCGGTTGCTGGAACAAGTGCTTTTTTGGAAATTTTGTTGCTCATATTGGTGTGTTAAAAGGTTTAGAATGTGGCGGTTTGCCGTTTCGGTATTACCAGTACCCCTTTTGCAACCCAGTGCGAACAAATGGAATTTTTACACTTCGATGGTGTTATCAACCTCTGCCGAATGTTCCACTTCATCCACGTGATGTGTTTTCTCCTGGATTTCAGGCAGACTGTCATATACGTACCCGGAGCCATCCATCAGGCCTTGCTGGGGCGTCCAGTCAGGGGTAATAAATTTGATAACCTCCATTACGCCTTGCACGCCCATGCCCATGGCCAGTCCGCGAACGTGTTTGTTTTTGGAGAGGAGTGTTAGAAGTACTCCTGCGGTGAGAGGGATACCGGCTCGTGTTGCTTGTTGAATGGTTGCTGAGGCGTTGCCTGTCAGCAGAGGGACGGCCAGGACATTCATCTGTGCGGCCACCGCTTGTCCACCAAGAATATATCCGGCGGTGATGGCCTGCTGCTTGAACTCAGAGACCGCCTTCTCGGTAGTGATTTTGCTTTCTTTTGTCATGTTACTGCGTCGTTTGTTTGGGTTTTCGATGATTTGTAGCTCGGAAGGGTTCTTGGCGAACACGCGCTCTTTCATAGGTGCCTTCGTTGTTCTGGCGGGTGGTTCAATTAAGAATGCCCCTGCCGTCTATGTTGACGTTAGCGATGATGTACACATCACCGTATTTAAACACCGGTCGCTTGCCCGTATCGAAGTAGTGGAAATAGTGATTGTCTTTGCCTTTTTCGTCATCGGTGTAGATAATCTTATCGCTCACGTACATAATGCGGTCGGCGAAACCGGCACTGATCAGTTTCTCACCCGTGGGCGGAAACAGCTCATAATCGTAGTCGTCTGCCGGGAAATGATGAAACTCCTCAAACATTTCGGCGGCTTTCGGGTCGTTGTAAGTTCCCTTAGAGAGCCTCATTAAACTGGTGGGAAACACATAAATAGTGGTGCCCTTGGCGTTGATGATCATGGCCAGATCATCAGATTCTGCTTCCATGCGCTGCATGTAGCCTTTGGCGTCGATGTACTCCAGTTCTTTGACGATGCCCGAATACACCAGCGGTTCTTCGTAGAGGGTTTTGAGAACGCCGTGCCGTTTGGTGGTTTTTGCTGGCACACTGTCCGCCTTGTTCTCCCGAAGTTGAGGCGAGCCTTTGGGCGCACTGCCTTTTAGCGAACCCACATCACGGACAGTGATCGTTTTGCGGATCTTGTATTTCGGGGCGATGCGGTTTATCTCCTCATAGAGTTCATTTCGGTCATCGTAACTCACCGCCACCAGCTGGTTGACCACATCGTTGAGTTCGATTACGGTCTTCTGGTTGTTCTCCCGAGCGATTTTGGCCGCTTCCAGCTCGGTTTTGGTACCTGCCAGTACCTTTTGAAGTTCAGCCAGCGTTTTCTCGGTCTGCTTCAGCTCACTGCTTAGCAGTTCCATGCGGCTTTCAGAGGTTCTGATCCAGGCTTTTTCAAGTTCCAGGAATAGCTCCGCCAGTTTTCGGGTGATGATCGGTTGCCACTTTTTGATGGTAAACATCCCGGCGGACTCTTTGATGGCCTTGAAGCTTTGCTCGTTTCCAGCCTCGTCTTTTTTAGCTTTTTCGGCTTCAATGTCGAGGCCGTATTCCGCGTAAAAGTCTTCCTCCGTGGCAATAATGTTGCCGAGATTGCCAGAGATGGATTTGCCTTGCCCGGTCTTTTCTTCCAGCGTCCACCCAAAGGCGTTGCCAAGCTCTTTGGAGGCCATGCGCTTGATCGACCCCCACGTCTGCTTGTTGTAAAACGAGCGGTCAGCGATATTGCTGTCCGGGATCAGGTGAAACCACACGCGCCCATTGGCGTTGTTTTCGGGCACGTCCAGGACTGTTTTCATGCGGTAGCCGGAAATGCGTTTGGAGTCGGCGCTTAGTTGGATATCAAGCTGGTACGGCTCGCCGTTCCACCCGTACTGCACGTCAAACAGGTT
>JAASTO010000004.1 GCA_021767245.1 Balneolaceae bacterium | reverse complement strand
GCTGAACAGGCCGTGAGTAGGAGCTCAAGATCCGGAAAAACAAGAATCCGAACAGCAGAAAACCGGTGAGTAACAGGTAGTGCTCGAAGTCATAAGCAGCGAACAGGTGAGTGGTTTCAAAGAGTGAATTCACGCGATAAGAATTTGTAGGAGGTACAGGTCATTTGAGAAAATGCCAATTACTGAAAAATTATTCCAAAGTAAAAGAGCACTTACCGTGAGAAGAAGACTGAAAACATGGATGGGATTAACTTCTGAATTTAAACAATCCTTTACAGTGAAAAAATGTACATTAGGCCAAATATTGGATTTTTTACCACCATAACAACACATTATACCATGAAAAGATCACTGATTGTATTCTTAATAGCTCTTTTTAGTACGGCAGTTTTTGCCCAGGAAAACCCAAAGTGGTTACGTTACCCAAGTATATCACCGGATGGTAGCACCATTGCCTTTACCTATAAAGGAGATCTGTATTCGGTTCCGGCCACTGGTGGAACGGCCACACAGCTTACCTTTCATGAGGCACATGACTACATGCCGGTGTGGAACAAGGATGGATCGCAACTGGCGTTTGCCTCAGATCGTTACGGAAATTTTGATGTGTATGTGATGGATGCCGAGGGGGGTGAGGCATCTCGCTTGACCTTTCATTCGAATGATGAAAATCCCTATTCCTTCACGTCTGATAACGAAGCCGTGTTATTCGGAGCCGTCAGGCAGGATCTTGCCAGCCACAGGCAGTACCCAACCGGATCACAACCGGAATTATACAGTGTACCGGTAAGTGGCGGACAGGTCGATCAGATCTTAACGGTGCCGGCAGAATATGTGCAGTTAAGCACAGATGGCAGGACGATGCTGTATCATGACAAAAAAGGGGGAGAAAATGAGTGGAGGAAACATCATACCTCTGCCATAACCCGAGATATATGGACCTACGATATTGAAACTGGTGAGCATACCATGATCACCTCATTTGAAGGGGAGGATCGTCAACCTATTTTCACTGAAGATGAACAGGGAATGTACTTTTTGAGTGAACGTGACGGTAGTTTCAACGTTTACAAGAAAGATCTGACAAATAACGGAGCCGCAGAGCAGCTGACCAGTTTTGAAACTCACCCTGTGCGTTTTTTGAGCATGGGTAATGGCACTTTGTCGTTTGGATATGATGGCGAACTTTACACCATGAAGGAAGGCGGTGAGCCGGTTAAAGTGCCTGTGACCATTCGTACCCAGGCCAAATCCAATGAGGATAGATTCATCACCATAAACGGTGGGGTAAATGAAATGGCGATCTCTCCGGATGGAAAGGAAATAGCTTTTATCGCCCGTGGAGAGGTGTTTGTGACTTCGGTTGACGGTGCCCTGACCAAACGTATCACCGATACTCCTGAAACAGAGGCTCATGTAACCTTTAGTCCCGATGGAGACAAAGTAGTATATGCTTCTGAACGGGATGGTAAGTGGAGTATCTATCAAACTGAGATCGTCAGAAATGAGGAAGAGCCTTTTTTCTTTGCCTCAAGTTTGTTGAAGGAAACGCCACTTGTAGAAACAGAAGAAGGAAATTATCTGCCAAGGTTTTCACCTGATGGAGAAAAACTTGCGTATGTCGCCGGCAGAAGAACGATCAGGGTAAAAGACCTGAAGTCCGGTGACACTACCGATCTGATGACCCCTGAAGAACTATTCCACATGAGGGATGGCGATAAATATTATCGCTGGAGCCCGGATAGCAAATGGCTGCTTGTAGAGTGGAGTAAATTACTGAATAACAGTGAGGTATTGTTGCTGTCAGCTGATGGGAAACAACGGTATAATTTAACGGAAAGTGGTTACTACGACTATTCTCCCAAGTGGATGAACGGCGGCAAGCAAATGATCTGGTTCAGTAATGAAGATGGGTTAAAAAGTTATGCCACCAGTGGCAGTTTTCAGAGTGATGTGTACACCATGTTCTTTGATCAGGAGGCCTGGGATAAATTCAATATGAGTGAAGAGGATTTCAAGCTCATGCAGGAAATTGAAAAGATCAATAAAGCAGACTCTGGTGAAGAGGAAGACAAGAAGGATGAGAAAAAAGACGAGGAGATTGAGGACCTCAACATCGACTTCGATCGCATGAAAGAATGGACCAAAAAGCTGACGATCCATTCCAGCAACATTTCGGATGCCACCCTATCCAAAGACGGAAACAAACTTTATTACCTGTCCCGCTTTGAGGATAACTACAACCTCTGGGAAACTGACCTGAGAACCCGTGAAACCAAAATGGCTATTAAACTCAACACAGGCGGAGGCAGCCTTGTATGGGATAAGGATATGGAAAATCTATATCTGTTAAGCCGCGGTCGCATCTCCAAACTGGATCTCACTGCCGGCAGCTCAAAAGGAATTGAGATAGCCGGTGAAATGGATTACGATGCCACTGAGGAACGGTTAACCATGCTGGATCACATCTACATTAGAACAAAAAATATCTTTTACGAACCAACTTTCCATGGCAAAGACTGGGATATGCTCTACGAAGAGTATAAAAAATATGTGCCTTACATTGGTAATGGATATGAATTTGCTGAGATGGCATCTGAGCTGCTTGGTGAGCTGAATGTTTCGCATGCGGGAGCCGGTTACAGTAGAAGTATTGATAATGCTGATGCTACCGCATCTCTTGGGATCTTCATGGATTACGATCATGAAGGCAACGGTATCAAGATCGTGGAAGTGTTGAAAGGCGGCCCGCTTGACAAAGCTGACCTGAATATTCAACCCGGAATGATCATTCAAAGTATTGACGGCGAGCCGATCACACCAGACCGCGATGTTGCTACGTACCTGAACCGAAAAGCAGGTAAATTTACCCTGCTTGAGATCACAGACGAGAATGGTAAAAATGCCCGTCAGATAAGGATCAAACCTATAAGTTTGGGTGAAGAACGCAACCTGCTGTACGATCGCTTTGTGAAGATCAATGCCGATGAAGTGAAAGAAAGATCGAATGGAAGGTTAGGGTACGTTCACATTCCCGGTATGAGCGATGGTCCCTATCGGGATATCTACAAAGATATGCTTGGCAAGTACTATGAAACGGAGGCTATGATCGTCGATACCCGCTTTAACGGTGGCGGTGACCTGGTGGCAGATCTGGTGATGTTCTTTTCAGGTGAAGATTTTATCACTTACGCCACGGCAAGAAAAGCGGTTGGGGGTGAGCCGACATCCAGATGGACCAAGCCGACTCTGACCTTGTTCAATGAGTCCAATTATTCGGATGGCCACTGCTATGCGCAGGGTTATATGGATATGGAACTGGGACTTTCAGTAGGTATGCCGGTACCGGGTACCTGTAGTTTTGCCGGATGGGAAGGCCTGCCCAATGGCAGTTACTGGGGCGTGGTTCCGGTCAGTGCCAAGAACAAAGCCGGTGAATGGATGGAAAACAATCAGACCGAACCGGATATCAAAGTAAAAAATCAGCCTGAAGTGATCTCGGAAGGGAGAGATCAACAGCTTGAAAGAGCGATACAAGAGCTGCTTGATCAGGTGAATGAATAGGGATTGAAGAACCAATCGATATAATTCAGAGGGCCGTCCGAAATTATTCGGGTGGCCTTTTTAATTTACCTGAACCTTTTCTGTAGTTTGGCGTAAGTGTTCTCTCAAACTTTCAATTTAAGACTCCGGTTGTATTAAAAATTTGGATAGCAGTACATGAAGAAAAAGGATCAAGGTAAAAAAATACTCAGGGTAGTTTTACTTGTAGGAACTATCGTATCGATGTTCTTCGTACCGTGGGACCTGTTGAAAGCCTGGATAGCCCCATTACCGGATACCGTTGAGCAACAGGTCGATAATGCTATAGGTCACGGTTTTGATGGGATCATCGTTTATGTAAATAAAGGTGGGGAATCCCCTGAGTTTTATGCTGCAGGGTGGCATGACCGGAAAAACAAGATACCTGCTGATCCACACGCCTTGTTCAAGATCGCCAGCATAAATAAGCTGTACGATGCCGTTTCAGTTACAAAGCTGGTGCATAGTGAACGCTTATCCCTTGACAGAACCCTTGCCGAATACTTTCCGGAACTCACTGGAAAGATCGAAAACGCAGACAGGATCACATTACGAATGCTAGTACAACACCAAAGTGGTATTCCAAATGTAACGAATACACCCGATTTTTGGATAGATCCACCGAAAAGCAGGGAAGAGGCATTAAAAAGAATTTTTGATCTTCCTGCGAACTTTGAACCGGGTAATGGCTATGAATATTCAAATACCAATTACATACTCATCTCAAAGATCATTGAGCATGAACTGGGCTACAGTGGTTTTCAATACATTAAAGAGGTGATCCTGGAGCCGCTGGAATTAAAGAATACCTACGGCTCTCTGGCTGAGGTCAATTTAGATCGGTTGATGAGTGGATATTATGTGGGAGTTGAAGAAGATATCAAAACCACAGATTATGGCTCAATGATAGCCACGGCTGAGGATGTGGGGATCTTCTTAAGGGCTCTGAACGATGGATCGTTGTTGAGCGAGGGAGAGGCGGAGATTTATTCCTCACTTTATGCGTATCAACACACAGGATTGATCCCAGGATATCAAAGTATAGCTCGGTATCACAAGGACATTGACACGGTTGTCATTCAGTTTGTAAACACCACAAATTTTGATGGCAATACCTGGCACCTATCAGAGATCGTTTACAACCGTATCATCGACATTTTGAAAAGGCAACAGTCCGGGTAATAGTTAGCGTACTTTACCCGGTTCATTTTTTGGTTTGAGAGTTTATCGTAATTAGGTTTAATTATATATAACCAATTGCATGGCATCACGTTATAAGTGCTGGTCATGAACCTATGGTATGAATTTCAATTAAACATTCGGTAGGAATGAGCCAATCAAAAAAACATTTGACTGATGAGAACATTGAGGTACTGCTTTCAACCATTAAGGATAGGTTTCAGGAAAACATGGGGCGCCATAAGGACATATCCTGGAATGAAGTAGAGGAACGATTGAAGGAGCAGCATGACAAGTTATGGTCCCTCAACGAAATGGAACTGACAGGGGGCGAACCGGATGTAGTTGGAAAGGATGAAGAAACCGGAGAGGTCATCTTTTTTGACTGCTCTGTTGAAAGTCCAAAGGGGCGCCGAAAAGTCTGCTACGACCGCGAGGCCCTGGAATCCAGAAAGAAATACAAGCCGGAAAACAGTGCCATGGATATGGCTGAAATGATGGGGATCGAGTTATTAACAGAAGAGGAGTATACATTCCTTCAGCACTTCGGCCCTTTTGATACGGCTACATCAAGCTGGCTCAAAACCCCGGTTGATGTAAGAGATCTTGGAGGGGCCATCTTCGGTGATCACAGATTTGGCCGCACGTTTATTTATCACAACGGCGCAGAATCATATTACTCGGCGAGAGGATTTCGGGGTAAATTGAAGGTTTGAACATGACATCTTAATAGTAAATAAACAGACATAATTTTGGTGCCGGTACAGTAATAAACAGCTGTGGTATATATGTAATTTATTGATGGTGTTAGTTATTCTAATTAACTTGATTTTAAGTTATTTAATTTAATTCCCTTCTCATGAAAACTATCAATAGAATACTGCTACTAACGGACTTTTCTGATGTAGCAGATCACGCAACAGCTTACACAAAATTAATTGCAGGACAGGTACATGCTGATGTAGATATTATGCATATCATCAATACCCCTGTGGACTGGTCAAAGTTACCCCTGGAAAAGGAAAAGCTGTATCCGGAAGTGAAGGCGGAGATCGGAAAGAGCAGGGCCCGGCTATCTGAAATGGTTATGGACTTTTCTAAAAATGATATTGAAGCTGTTGAGTCGTTAGTATTTAATTTAGGTGTTGAAAATATTCCTAAGCACATCGACAGTGATAAATATGATCTGATCATTATGGGGTCTCACGGTTCTAAGGGAATCAAACCTTTTTCGATTGGTTCTAACGCGCAAAGTGTAATTCGAAAGGCTGAACTTCCTGTGTTGGTTGTGAAGGCTGCCCCGGCAATTAAAACTATAAAACGGGTCGTGTTTGCTACAACTTTTGAAGAAGATCAAAGGTCGTTTTATAAAAACATGTTGAATTATGTTTCAGACCTTAAGTCTGATATCGATCTACTATACATCAATACTCCTTACCACTTCCAGGAAACCGAGGAGATCGAAAAAATGCACACACTTTTCTGTGAGGCATATCCTGAGAATAGGTGTAATAAACATCATGTTGATGCATACAATGAGGAAAGAGGGATAAAATATTTTATGGAAAATACGGATGCTGATATTTTCGCCATTGCTAAAACGGATAGGACAAAATTATCAGGTCTCTTTTCACCCAGCCTGAGTGAAGCTGTTGTGAATCACCTTGATATGGCGGTTTTAGTATTCCATATATAATCCATATTTGATCTTACATTTCCTCTGGCATTTCACCTGACCAGTTCCTACTACTTTTAAAGGAATAGCAGCATCCACCACCCAAGAGACTGAGTCCAGACTGGCAAACCCGTTTCCAATTAGGTTACCGGTTATGATCATACCGCCGGTTGTAGTTTTTGCATGTTCAGCTGGTCCTTCCGGCTGTTGAAGTGGCAAGCTACGATCATAAATAAAGATGTAACTATCGCAATTTATTTAAATTAAATATTACTTAAGTATCCATTATATGAAAGATGATTTATGCACACATTGTAACGAATACAAAGGGTTATCCTAATTAGAGTTTAGAATGTGCTCAAACTTTAGGCAATGATTTTTCAGATTCCCCGAATCTTACTACATTGATGCATATGTAAATAAAACCCCACTACCATCATGTCCAAAAAGCTACAACGAAACGACACCTGCCACTGCGGAAGCGGAAAGAAGTACAAGAACTGCTGTATGGAAAAGGACAATAACAAACTGTCCTCAAAATTAGGGGTAGTGGGATTGGTTGTGATCGTACTGCTTGGGTTATGGTTCTGGGGAACTGCTATGTCGAACAACGGAGCGGGTGTGCCCGACTGTCCGGCCGGGCAACAATGGTCTGAAGCTCATCAACACTGCCACTGAGTATAGATACTTGACCTACGGCATTCTTTTATAAATTTTATAAAACGGAGCACTCGTAAACCGATATTATCTCGCAGGCTAATCCTAAGAGTAGAAATAAAAGTTTATGAAACAGGCCGGTTACCGTTTTATTTTCATGTTTGCATGGTTGATCTGTGTGCTTTTAACCCCTGAAACGGGCATTGCTCAGACTCAGCAATCTTTCAGTTATGAACCGGTTGAGATCGAAGAGGATTTTGATATTAACGGAAAAATGGATGATGCGGCCTGGACAAAAGCTAAACCTACCTTGCTTCAGTATCAGCGACAGCCCAACGATCAGGAGCCGGCCCCGGTTGAAACCCGGGTGAAAGTACTTTACAGTACTGATAATTTATACATCGGCTTTGAAAGCATAGACCCTGAACCGGTAAGAATTCGTGCCAACGTAACCGACCGGGATGGGTTCTTCGGGGATGATTACGTGGGGGTGATCCTGGATACCTACAGTAATAATCAGCAAGCCTACGAATTTGTGGTGAACCCACTGGGTATACAAATGGATGCCACACGAACGGCCAATTCAGAAGATTTTAGTTTTGATGCTCTCTGGTACTCTGAAGCCTCCATAACCGCTACAGGATACATTGCCGTAATTAAGATCCCGTTCAAGAGTTTTAATTTCCCGGACCGGGATGTTCAGAACTGGGCTATCCAATTCATCAGAAATTATCCGCGAAAGAACCGGTATCAGTTGTCGTGGACCAACGTAATGATGGATAATCCTTGTTTACTGTGCCAAAGCGGTCAGTTGACCAACATACAGGATATCGATCGCTCGAATACCGTTGAGATCCTGCCATATGCGGCCGCCACTCATCGCGGAGCACTCCTGGACCCCAATAACGCAGAATCCGGTTTCGATAACGAAAAGATCCATACCAAGGCCGGGGGTAGTATATCCTATTCCCCAACCACCAACAGTTCCCTTGAGTTGGTGGTGAATCCCGATTTCAGCCAGATAGAGACCGATGCGTCACAGATCAGTGTCAATGAAACTTTTGCTCTCTATTTTTCTGAAAAGCGGCCGTTTTTTGTGAAAGGGTCGGATCTGTTCAGCACGCGAGAAAATCTGTATTACTCCAGGACCATTAACAATCCCTTTGCAGCGGCCAAATTCACCCGGGCAACCAATCGTTTCAGTATCGCTTTTTTGTCGGCATACGATCGTGAAGCTCCCTTTATCGTACCGGGCAAAGAGCGCAGTTCACAGGTTCAGACCAATTTGAACGCATACAATAATATTCTGAGAGGAAAATATAATCTCGGAGAAGAATCGCACATCGGCTCATTGATCACGACCCGAAATTACGAAGGTGGCCATAATTATGTTGGCGGTGTCGACTGGGCTCTTGCGGTTGCCCCGAATTACTATTTCAGAGGACAAGCCGGTTATTCAAACACTAAGGAACTGGATGACATGCTCTTGTTTTCAGATCCGCGTACCCTGGGAAGTTCTTCTAATGATGCCGCCTTCAATGGGGAAAAATTTGGAGGAACCCTGTTGAGTGCAGAGTTTTCACGGGAATCCAAGTACTATAATTTCTCCTTCGATTTCGAATCCTATTCTCCGACCCTTCAAACTCAAACCGGTTTCATCAATAACGTAGACCGCCGGACGATCGGTTTTAGTCAGGGTCTCTCTTACTATCCTGATAATGATATGATATCTCAGGGGTCATTGAATGTAAGCGGAAACTGGCGATACGATTTTGACGGAGAGTTTCAGGAACGCTTCATGTTTGTGCGGTTCAATAATAAACTGGTGGGTCAGAACGACCTGAACATCAACTTTTTACCGGTGAATGATGAACGATTCAGGGGGCAGATGTTTCGCAATATTTATCGCGGAACCATCAGTTTTAGCTCCAACACTTACGATTCCTTCTCATTTGGCGGCAGCTTTGAATATGGCAGGAATATCAACCGCTCTCAGGTTCCTACTCTGGGTGTCGGTTACAATATCTCTGCGGATGCCACGGTTAAACCCACACCGCGTTTCAGAATGACTCTCAATTACAACTATTCCAAATTATCTGAGGATGGAGGAGGTCAAACCTATTACAGCGGTGATATCTATCGCCTGAATACGCGCTATAACTTTACTAAACGACTATTTGCCCGACTCATTACCGAATACAATTCCTTTAGTGAAGAGGTTCAGATATACCCGTTGTTATACTATAAGGCTAATGCCTTCACCAAGTTTTATATTGGCATGACCAGCTACCACACCGATTTTTATGATGATTCTGCCAACCGATCTTATTGGGGATTCAGACAGACTCAGCGTGAGTTCTTTGTGAAATTTCAGTATCTGATTCGCAGTTAGTAGCGTTTCATTTATTGGGCTTGAGCTCAAATCGAGTTCAGGGTATATTCAAGGAAACAATCCACTGCTAAATGAACATATCCTTTAAAAAGCCGTTGATCGGGCTAATTATCTCCATTGTTATTGCTGTGTGTCCGTTGATACTTGTCTGGTCAGTAGACCTGATCGCTGATCTAAACGGGTGCAGCCTGAATGAGGGATCGATTCAACAGTGCATCGTTGCAGGTATGGATATTGGTGGTGTACTTTATAGTATTTTCATGTCTGGCTGGTATCTCTTCATCACCTTTCCAATTGGGGCCGTACTCTTTTTTGGTTCCTTGATTTGGCTGGCAAGTTCCATAAACAAAATGATCTCTAATGAATGAGATTACAACTATTCTATTTTTTTCCTGGCTTGCTGGAATTACGGCTTTCCTAGGAGGCGTTATTTCTCATTATGAACAAACCATAGAATCGAAGAATAAAGATGAATTTGTTCATGGTGTGATGGCCTTCGGAGGAGGTATATTGGTAGCGGCCGTTGCCTTTTCACTGGCTCCTGAGGCAATGAATACCCTTTCACCATTATTACTTTGCATCACCTTTTTGGGAGGAGGAATGACATTTGGCTTGATCGACCGATACCTTTCCTCCAAAGGTGATAGTAAGGCACAATTTCTTGCCATGATCATGGATTTTGTTCCGGAAGCTCTTGCCATGGGGGCTCTATTCTCAAAAGATAGGAAGGCTGCAACTTTGTTGGCAGTTTTCATTGCTGCTCAAAATTTTCCCGAAGGTTTTAATTCCTTCAGGGAAATGACCACTGATAAAGTAACGCCTAAGAAAACTTTGATCATATTATTGATCATTAGCTTATTGGGCCCGGCTGCAGCAATTCTAGGATATTACCTCCTTGTTGAATTGCATTACATTACGGCCTCTATTATGAGTTTTGCGGCCGGGGGGATATTATATCTAGTATTTCAGGATATTGCCCCAAAATCGTCTCTTAAAACACATTTTACTCCATCCATAGGTGCAGTAATTGGATTTTTATTAGGCATGATAGGTCAGCAAATACTCGGTTAAAGAAGGCTGTGGCCTGATGGCTCAAACATTCCTTTCAAAATTAAATGCAAGTTGAGTCCAAACAGTTTGCGTTCTCAATCATAATTCTGAACCTTTTTTGTAATTACTGTTGTTCTAGGTCGTAACTTGCTACTAAACAGAAGGAAAAAGAGATTGCGGCACAACAAAAAGATATTAGTAACCGGAGTAACAGGGTACATAGGTGGAAGACTTGTGCCTCAGCTTCTAACCAAAGGATATGAAGTTAGGGTTCTTTCCCGGGATGCCGGTCGGCTTGAAGGGCGTGATTGGATCGAAGAGGTAGAAATAGTTGAGGGGGATGTTCTTGAACCGTCGTCTCTGAATGGCGTTATGAAAGGAGTGGATATCGCCTACTACCTTATACACAGTATGAGTGGGAACAGTGATGCGGATTTTCACGAAAGGGATATGCAGGCTGCCCGGAACTTTGGCAAGGCGGCAAAGCAAAATGGAGTTGATCGGATCATATATCTGGGTGGATTGGGGAATCAGGAAGATGATCTTTCCGAGCATCTGTCATCCCGGCAAAAGACCGGCGAAGTACTTAGGGAATCAGGTGTAGCTGTAACAGAATTCAGAGCGGCCATTGTTGTGGGTTCGGGAAGCATGTCATTTGAGATGATCCGCTATCTCACGGAAAGAGTCCCTATTATGATCAGCCCAAAGTGGGTATATAGCAAGGTTCAGCCCATAGGTATCCGTAATGTACTTCAGTATCTGGTGCTGGCCATTGAAAAGCCGGAGACGAAAGATCAGATCATCGAGATCGGTGGAAGTAGTGTCATTACCTATGCCGATATGATGAAGGTGTATGCGGAGATTAAGGGACTAAAGCGGTTGCTTATTCCCGTTCCTTTTCTCTCGCCGGCGCTGTCATCCCATTGGGTCCATTGGATGACTCCGGTTCCGGCCTCTCTTGCCCGTCCACTGATCGAAGGGCTTAAGAATGATGTGTTGGTTCAGAATGACAAGGCTACACGGTTGTTTCCTGAGATCGAGCCGATATCCTATAAAAAAGCGGTTGAACTTGCCATTTCACGGCTTGATACGGATGAAGTTGAAACTACCTGGAATGATGCGTTGATCAGCAGTAAAGGCGACGAACAACCGGTTATACTTGAGACCAAGGAAGGATTGATCATCGAGCGCCGCATCCGAAAACTGGATGTGCCGCAAAATTTTGTTTTTTATGTATTTACGAGTCTTGGTGGAGAGAAAGGCTGGCTGACCTTCGATTGGGCCTGGAAACTGCGTGGTATTCTGGATCGCCTGGTTGGAGGCGTGGGATTTAGAAGGGGTAGAAGGCATCCTGAAAAGTTACGTATCGGTGATGCTTTGGATTTCTGGCGGGTTGAAGCTTTGAAACCGGGGGAGATCCTCAGGCTTCGGGCCGAAATGAAAGTCCCCGGTCGCGCATGGTTCGAATTTCAGGCAAGTACAGAAGAAAGCTCAGGCAAAACCAAACTGGTACAAACGGCTTACTTTGCCCCAAAAGGATTATTTGGCCTGTTGTATTGGTATGCGTTATATCCCATCCACTTGTTTGTGTTTTCCTCTATGATAGATAGTATTGCAAGGGAGGCTGAGGAGAGATTTAGTTAGCCGGCATGTTGGGAAAAGGTATTTATTACTAATTGTTTGAGTTATGTGCTCAAACCGCTGATTTAATATCTCATTTAAGCAGTAATATTTAATACAAAATTATTTGTAACAGACTAATTAAATCATTGGGGTACATTGAGTTTTTGTGGTAAAGATCCCCTTCGTTTTTTAATTAGTAATTTTCAGATAAATCCCCATTTTGTTTGATTAATAAATAAGAGTGGGTAACAGTTATTTATTATTTCAATTCAACTAAACTAAATAACAGGGGATTTTTATGTACAAACGAATAAGATATATAATGGGTATTAGTCTGGCTGCACTTTTGACTTTTACTGCTTGCGAACAATCTTTTACAGGAACCAATGAAGAGGATCCAAAACCATTAAGTGCGTTAAAACTGGATCAAAACAGTTTAATTAAAGCACAAGTTGATTCTGATTTTGGGTCCGTTTTAAGTATTCACGATGTAAATGCTAAACTGGAATCAAGTGGAGCAAATTATCGGATTGAGTACGCAGAAACGATAACCCTTGCAGAAAATGGCATTCATAAAGCCGGTCAGCAAATAATTGCCAATGACAGAGAAAAGCAGCTTGGTGCTCAATGGGTACCCGGTGACATCAGAAGAAATGCCGATGGTAATAACCTAACATATTTAGTGTTCCAGGGTTTGAGCTTTGCGAATGGTTCAATTTACTGTGAACCTGCCATTGATGCTTCATTTGATACCTGGAATAACATCAAGAAAAACTCAAAACTAAGTATCAAAAAAGTTGCAGATACAGGAATTAATCCTAGCGCTTTACTTAATATCGGTGGTCCCGGCAATCCATTCCTGGCAGATATAAGTGAGGTAGGGTTTTTACCCAGTTTTATTTTTGATGCTGTCTTGGGGCCGGGGGCAAGCGGAAGTGTACTGGGTGTAACCTTTACTTTTACTTTTGTTGATGGAGATGGAAACCCAACAGATGTAAACAACGACGGTTTTAGTGATGTCGCATTGAAGGAAGTTTGGTATAACGATGCGTTTGAGTGGACTACCGATCCAAATGGTCCCGGAGTGGACATAGAGACGGTTGCATTACACGAAAATGGTCATGCCCTTGGTTTTGGTCATTTTGGTAAGGTGTCCGTTATTAATGAACGAAAACTCAGTGTTTCACCAAGGTCAGTGATGAATGCTTTAGTACTCGGAACCCAAAGAGAACTTTTGGGTACTGATAAAGCTTCATTTAATAGTATATATGGCAACTGGCCTAAATAACAAAAATAGCATAAGCTGTTACCCTATTCTAATGCCACTTCCTTTCGGAAGTGGTTTTTTTATGCAATTGATTTTACCCCCAATCTCTTGAGTTCCTGAAACTCCTCCAGTAACTCGTTCCTTAATCTTAAAAATGGGTATTCAAATCGATAAGGCCACTCATTTCTCAGGTTCCGAAAGAGTACAGCTTTATCTGGCCGATCAATAAGATCACGCAGGGCGGCATCATAACCAAGAATAGGATGGAGGCGGGTGATCAATTTAGTCAGATCGTACTGTATGTGTGCCAGTTCTTCGTTTTTAGTGACATTTTTTAGTTTTGGAGAAGATCGTTGCAAGCCAAAGAAGTCAGCAAGGTCATCACAGATCATTTTGGTGGCATTGATCTTGGCTTGTTCAGAATACCCGGCGATGTGAGGTGTGGCGATAAAGGCCTGTTCTGCTGGCGTTACACTAAAGTCAGGTTCTCCTTCCCATACATCCAGTATGAAGTGCTCAACATTTCCCTGCTCATGAGCCTTCAAGAGGGCTTGTTCATCCACAACACCACCTCGTGAGGCATTGATGATCAATTTATAAGTTTTCCCTTCCAGTTTTGAATCATTCAGCCAGTGAAAGGTGCGATATTCTCCCTTTCGGTTCAGAGGAACATGAAAAGTTAGAATGTCGCAACTGAGCACCTCTTTCAGGGAGGCAGATTTAAATTCAGGATCCCTGATCTCACGAGGTGGGTCGTATGCCACACATTCAACATCAAATGCAGTAAGCAGTTCGATAACGGCACTTCCTGCCTTCCCCGCACCAATCACTCCCACTTTACCAAACGATCTATCGTTGTGAAATTTTTCTCTCCAAAGGAGTAAGGCAGTCATGACATATTCTGCTACTGATCGGGCATTACATCCGTTTGCACTTGATAGTTTGATACCGTGAGACACAAGGTATTCATTATCAAGATGATCGGTTCCTGATGAACCGGTTCCAATAAATTTAAGTCCCGATGGAATGTGAGGAAGCGTCTCTGCATTTAAATGAGTAACCGTGCGGACCAAAAGGGCATCAATCCCGATCAGATTCGGTATTCCTTCAGAAGGATCGTACAATCTCAGGTTCACATTTGGAGGGATCAGTTCTTTAATCTTGTAAAGATTTTGGTCGGCTGCTGCGTGTATCAAAAATTCTGATTTGTGTGAGAAAAAAAGTGTTTGAAAGCCTATACTTGGAACATGGATGCAAAATATAATATAGTTTCGATCATACGCAAAAAACGGGATGGGGAAACTCTCCTGAACGAAGAAATTAAATACCTCATCGACCGATATACAGCCGATGAAATTCCGGATTATCAGGTTAGTGCTTTCCTGATGGCATGCTTTCTTAATGGACTGAATGATGAGGAATCGGCAGCCTTAACGGAATCCATGCTGCATTCCGGGGAGATCGTGGACCTGTCGGATATTCGTGGAAAAAAAGTAGACAAACATTCAACCGGTGGGGTCGGTGATAAGCTTTCACTTATTCTGGCACCCATTGTAGCTTCGGCCGGGGTTCCGGTCCCGATGATCTCGGGGCGGGGACTCGGTCATACCGGAGGCACCCTTGATAAGCTGGAATCCATCCCCGGCTTTACGGTGGATATGGATCTGCCTCGATACAAGGAGATCATTGCCAAACACGATCTTGTGTTAGCCGGGCAGACCGCAGAAATTGCTCCGGCCGACAAGCGCCTGTATGCTTTACGTGATGTAACAGCGACCGTAGAATCCATACCTCTGATCGCAGGCAGTATCATGAGTAAAAAGCTGGCAGAGGGTATTGATGCGCTTGTGCTGGATGTGAAAGCCGGTTCCGGCGCCTTCATGAAAACAACGGATGATGCCATCAGGTTAGGGGAAGCACTTGTGGGAATCGGTACACAGTTTGAAAAAGAAACCATTGCCTACGTTACGAATATGAATCAGCCTTTAGGCTATAAGATTGGCAACTGGCTGGAGGTGGAAGAATGTATTGATGCCATGCAGGGGAAAGGGCCGGATGATATCATGGAAATCACCCATCTTTTGGCAGGGACTATGATCTACCTGGGAGATAAAGCGGAGAGCGTTAAAGAAGGGATCGATATCAGCAAGAAGCAGATCGAAAATGGAGGGGCGTTTCAGAAATGGCTGGATATTGTTGAGGAACAGGGTGGGGATATTGAAATGATAAAATCTCCCGGAAAATACCCTCAGGCTCAATATGAATTTGTGATCAAAGCGGAAAGATCCGGGTATATGTCGGAAATTAACTCCTACGAGATCGGGATGGCCTCGGTAGAACTGGGAGCCGGCCGTAAAAAGAAAGAAGACGATGTGGATCCGCAGGCAGGAATTGTGCTCAAAAAGAAAATTGGGGACAAAATTGAGAAAGGTGAAACAATTATGGTGGGTTATACGAACAACCCATCAGCAATAGAAGCTGCGAGTGATCAATTGATCGGTGCAGTAACCATTGCCGAAACTAAACCCGAATCAGTGAATTTGATCAGTCACATCATTGATAAGAACGGCAGCAGGGCATTTGAGCTTTAACTGCTTGAAATACACTAATAATCGGTTAATTTAGTTTGTAGTTTAACAGGGCATTAAAAAATAAAGGAAAGTATTATGTTTCAACGATTTATCCGCGCTATCAAATCTATGTTCGGTGGCTTGATCAGCTCAATTGAGGATCCAAAATTGATCCTGGAGCAAAATATACGGGAAATGAACGATCAGATCCCTCAAATGAATGACAACATCGCAACGGTTAAAGCAAACCTGCTGATGCTTCAAAAAGAGCTGAACCGCAACGAAAAACAAATTCAGGATTTGACCAATAAAGTGAGGTCTGCTATTCAGGCAAACCGGGACGATATTGCAGAAGGCTATGCCCTGCAGCTTGAGAAAGCCAAGGAAAGCCTGGTTCACACCAAAGAGCAGCTAGAATTCGCTGAACGGGCGTATGAAAAAGCACTCAAGGTGAAGAAAGTGTTCATGAAGGAAAAAGACCGCAAGATTCAGGAAGCCAAGGAAGCCTTGCGTGCCAGCGAGCGTTCAGAATGGCAAGCTAAGATCGTCGATACCCTGGAGCAATTCGAGGTTGGCGGTATCGATCAGACCCACGATGAAATGATCAACCGGTTAAATGAGCGTTCTGCCAAGAACGAAGCACGAATGGAGATTGCCTTAGACAGTATTGACACTGAGACTATGGAAATTGAAGCGAATGCCGAAAAACTTCGTGCGAAGTCGCTGGTAGAGCAATTCAAGATGGAAATGGGCGAGAAGAGCGGTTCCATCAATATGGATGAGGAAGAACCGACCAAAGAACAAGAAGGTTCAAAAACCATCGGTAACAAAGAAAAATCAGGTTCTTAACAGCTTACGGCCATGAGTACCAAAGGAGAAGAAGAACGCGAACGCCTGAAGCAGGAATACAAAGATCATTATCGGCGTATAAAGGAAGCTAAGGAGCGACTGAAGCGAGCCGAACAAAAAGGCAAGATCTCAGAAGCCGTTCATAAAATGAATGCGGATAACCTGCTCGAGACCATGGATGAATTCCTTGGCAAGGTTCGTGAAAAGGTAACTCATGTGGAAGCTCGGCTGGATGTGGCCTTAGACAGTCTGGAAGATGAATCCTCAGAAGCCGCCAGTAAGATCAAAAAAGAAGAGCTGGATGAGGAAATGAAAAAGCAGAGGGCTAAGCAAACCCTCAAGCAGGTAAAAGCCGAAATGGGCATGTTGTATAGCGAGATCGAAAAACAGGCGGATGAGATCAAAACCGAAAAGACCATAGGCAGTAAGAAACCGGAATCTGCTACTGATATTGACAATACCGATAATTCACCGGATGTGAAATCATGAGCGAAGACTTAAACATCAACTACACACGCGAAGCATTCATGAACCCCATTAATCTTGGGGTACTGCTGGTTTCTACACTTACGGCATTCTTTATGAGTGGCTTTGGCGATGTATCCAGCATATTGTTGACCACGGTGTTTGGTGTAGAGCTGATGTATCTGGGTATTGTGCCCAAGCTGCCTCGGTTCAGGAAAAAACTGGAGCTCAAAAAGATCAAAGAGCGCCATGCGGCTAATAATGAGAAAGAATTGTTTCAATCGCTCGATAATAAATCTCAAAAGCGATTTTTGGTTCTTAAGCATTTGGCGAAGCTGGTACAGGAAAATTTTGAAAAATTACCCTACAGTTCACAGGGGCTATTAGATAACATCGGCAAAAAGATCGATGAGCTACTTGGAAATTACCTGACCTTGCTGGATCTGATCAAACGTTATGAAGTGTACCTTAACACATCACTGGAAAGCAATCTGAAAGAAGAAGTGGTAAGACAGATCGAGGAGATCAAAACCCTGGAATCGGAGAAGCTGAAGCGCACAAAAGCCCGCCGTGTTGCCATCATGCAAAAACGACTTAAGAAATTCAGTGTGGCCAAAGAGAAATATCTGGTGTGCGAAACCCATCTGGAAACCATTGAAGATGCCGTCAGATATATCTACGAGCAGTCTATGACCATGAGTAATCCGGAAGAGATCGGATTCCAGCTGGATAATCTTCTGAATGAAGTGGAAGAAACTTCACAATTGATTGATGACTTAGATCAGGATATTTTACCGGAGTACAATAACGAATGGGAGAACGATATGGATTTCGATTCCATATTGGATGAACTCTCTGACGAAGTTGAAACAGAAATCAAACCCGCAAGGAAAGTTAAAGAATAAACATGGCTCAGTCTTACGAAACGTTGCTTCTTGATGTTGACGAATCCGGAATTTGTACGCTAACCATTAATCGACCCGATAAACTGAATGCCCTCAACAACAAGGTCCTGGATGAACTGGATGAAGCCGTTGATGCGATCAAAGAAGATTATAAGATCAAAGCCTTGGTTATTACCGGAGCCGGTGAAAAAGCGTTTGTGGCCGGGGCCGATATCAAGGAACTGAGCTCGCTGGATCCTGTTTCAGGAGCAAAAGTTTCGGAAAAGGGACAACGGATCTTCCAACAGATCGAGAACCTGACCATTCCCGTGATCGCAGCCGTAAATGGTTATGCTCTTGGCGGCGGGTGTGAACTGGCGATGGCTTGTCACCTGAGGATCGCTTCCCCGAATGCCGCTCTTGGATTACCGGAAGTATCACTTGGATTGATTCCCGGCTATGGTGGAACTCAGCGACTGACCAAACTGGCGGGACGAGCCAAAGCCCTTGAGTACATCATGACCGGCAGGCAGATAAAAGCTGATGAGGCTTTTGAAGTTGGTCTGGTTAATCAGATCGCAGATGCCGATCCTGTTGAAGAGGCTAAAGCCATGTTGGGTAAGATCTTAAAGCAAGGGCCTGTAGCCATAAAAAATGCAATTCTGGCCGTTAAAGAGGCCGATTCTAAAGACGGCTATAAAGCCGAAGCTCGACTTTTTGGAGAATTATGCGGTACCGCTGATTTTAAAGAAGGTACCGGCGCATTCCTCGAAAAAAGGAAACCTAATTTCTCCGGTAAATAAGAACGAACTTTTTCTGAATGAAAGACGAACCTCCATCGGGTAGTTACACCACATTTAAATTTTCTGCAAACGGATCGGGAGGAATTCTATGACTGAATTTCTTTTGATCGTTGTAACCATCATACTCAGCGGATTCTTTTCAGGATCCGAGATTGCCTTTGTTACGGCCAATAAGCTGAAACTGGAAGTTGCTTCCCGAAAGAATAACTTTTTGGGGAATTCCATAGAGTTTTTCACGAAAAAACCGGAGACTTTTCTCACTACTACACTGGTCGGTAATAATATCGTTAATGTACTGTATGCCACCTTTATGGCCATATTTTTGGTTGAACCAATTCAGCAGTTTAGTAAAGCCTGGTTTGGTGTTGTTCCGACTGACCTCGAAACACTTTTGGTGCAAACCATTCTGGCCTCTGTGATCATTATGCTGTTTGGTGAGATCCTTCCCAAAGCAATATTCCGGGCACTTGCTGATAATATGATCACGGTGATTTCGGTGCCTCTGCGTATCGCGTACTACCTATTCAGACCGCTGATCGAGATATCTCGAGGTACATCCAATGTATTGATCAAACTGCTGGTGAAGGATGCTGAAGTACCGGAAAACTATTACCGAAGGCAGGATGTGGAAATGATCTTCAAGGAACTGCGTGACAGTGGGGGAAGTGAGGATATTGACGAGGATGATTCCGAGATCTTGCATAATATACTGGAACTCTCTAACAAGCGGGTAAAGGATTCGATGATACCGCGTATTGAAATTCAGGCGGTGGAAAAAGAAACTTCCATCGATGATGTGCTGGATATGTTCATACAGTCGGGGCACTCCAAACTGCCGGTATATAAAGATTCCATTGATGATGTGATCGGTGTGGTATTTGCCCACGATTTTTTCCACCAACCTAAAAGCCTGCACGAGATCATCAGGCCGGTAAAGCTGGTGCCATCCAGTAAAAAATCCAATGACCTGCTAACGGAGTTCAGGCAGTCGAATATGTCTGTGGCCATCGTGCTTGATGAATATGGGGGGACAGCCGGAATGGTGACCATAGAAGATCTCTTAGAGGAAGTAGTGGGTGATATTCAGGATGAATACGATGTGGAAGATGAGATCATGAAAAAGCTCACAGATAACAGCTATGTGGTCAGTGGAAATGTTGAGATCGAAGAGTTATGTGAAAAATTTGAAGATATTGATCTTCCTATGGAACCTTCTGAATACGATACCGTAGCAGGGTACATCATAAATCATTTAGGGCGCATACCAAAAGTAAACGAGGAAGTGGTGATAGATGGAAATAAATTCATTATCAGTAAAGCCACACCAAGTCGCATTGAAACGGTAAAGCTCGTGTTGATCAATTGACCTTAACTGAAAAGTAGTTAGATTGATCCGTTAATCAGAATCGCGTAAAATACATATCATGTTCGATCACTATCCGAAATGGTCTCAGGAATTTGCCAGAAAATACCTCAGCAGAACCATCAATCAGTTCATCATACATGGAAATGTACATGACCTGGTGCCACTCAAAACTGATGAGGGTACCAATTTCAACCGTCTGAAATCATTTTTGTCGGATGAATTTTTCGGGGCTCGTGATTTTGTGATCTTTTATGACCGGGCATCGGGAATCTATTTTCGGGATAAGGAATCCCAGGCTGATTTTAATCAGGCTATAGCCGGAAGAGACAGTTTGGTGGGAACCGATTACGCCAATAAAATGCCCAAAGATCCGGTTCGGGTGATGTCACTGCTGGAGCAATATTTCCGTCTCCGGCTCGACCAAAAGAAAAGTATTGGCCTCATCATAGACTATGCCGAAACCATAGTTCCAATGAGTGATGCGGCATCCATAGGCAATGAGGACCGGACTTCCATGGTGTATTTGTCGCGCTGGGCACACGACCCTATGTTTCTGGCATCTGATTTCACAACTGTACTCATCACAGAAAATCTTGCAGATCTGAATAAGATGATCGTGCAGAATCCCTACACAAATGATATCAAGATCAATATTCCGGGCGATAAAGATCGCCTTGAGTTCATAAAATATGAAACGGAAAAGGACGAGTGGAAGGATATTTCATCGGTTAAGGCGGAGATCGTGGCTCAACAAACGGCCGGACTTAATTTTGTGAATATCCGCAGTGTGATATCACATGCAAGGGAAAACAAGGAGAAGATCACCTTTGAAGGGCTGTCTGAATCCAAGAAGGAATTGATCGAAGCCGAAGCGTACGGGCTTCTGGAGTTTGTGGAAACCCCATATTCTCTGGATAACGTAGCCGGACATAAACAAGTCAAGCAACACTTGCGTCAGGCCGTGCAGGCTCTGAAAGCAGGTCGGCAGGATGTGATGCCAATGGGATATCTGGTATGCGGCCCGGTAGGAACCGGTAAGACCTTCCTCGTAACCTGTTTTGCAAGTGAGGTTGGTATTCCGATGGTGAAACTGAAGAACTTCAGAAGTCAGTGGCAGGGAGTGACCGAAGGAAACCTTGAGAAGATCCTCGCTCTGCTAAAAGCTATGGCTCCTGTAGCCGTTATGATCGATGAAGCGGATGCATACCTTGGCGACCGTGATGCAAGCGGTGACAGTGGCGTTTCGAGCCGCGTATTTTCACAAATTGCCACGTTTATGAGTGATACGGCTAACCGGGGTCGCATCGTGTGGTTCCTGATGACCGCACGCCCCGACCTTATGCCGGTTGACCTAAAACGGCAAGGCCGCGCAGAAGAACATCTCGCTTTATTCCCGCCACACACTCAGGAGGAAAGGGTGGAATTATTTGAAGCGATGGCAAAGAAAACCGGTTTGAAGATGACAGAAGCATATACGCCAAAAATCATTGAAAACGGTGATAAGACCTTTTCCGGCGCTGATATGGAAGCCGCACTGACCCGTGCCAAATTCCGGGCAGCGGCAGAGGGAAATAAAAAAGTTTCTCCCAAGATCCTCGACCTTGCACTCGAAGATTTCCTTCCGCCAACCTATCCGGAGGAAATTGAGCTACAAACTCTGAGTGCCGTCATTGAATGTACATCCAAAGAACTACTTCCCGAACGCTATCGGGATATGGACCGGGATGAGATATTATCTACTATTGATGAACTGAGGTTCAGGGTTGGATAGGTACACTATCATTGATCCTGGGTATAGGTGATCGCTCTGACGTCTTTAGGGTAAAAAAATAGGTTTTCCAGTCTGTAATGAAATACATAGGCTAATAAGCCGATAATTGATTGTATCGGGATCAATCCCCGAAACTGATGCCGACGCCTTTGGCGGTATTTACCAGAAAGCTATCCGGATCTACCAGATTTTGACCTTTAGTTGCTATTTTAAGTGATACAGAGGTAATCTCGTTATCCAGGAAAGAAACCATCTTTCCAAAATCACCCTCCATGGCCATTTCCATGGCTTTAACGCCAAACTGAGTGGCGAGGATCCTGTCAAATGCGATCGGAGTTCCTCCTCGCTGCAAATGCCCCAGTACCACTTCCCGGATATCGTGAGTAAATCCGGCATTTTTGAGCTCATCGGAAAGCTGATAGGCCACTCCACCTAATCGTGGATTACGATAACCAGCTTCATCGCTTTTCCGGGCTACCACGGTGCCGTCTTTGGCCTTGGCACCTTCGGCCACCACTATTATGGCAAAGCCTTTGCCTTCGTTATATCGTTTGTTTAGCCGTTGTACTACTTTGTTGATATCATAAGGTATTTCAGGGATCAGGCATACTTCTGATCCCCCGGCAATAGCCGCATGCAGTGCGATCCAACCGGCTCCGCGTCCCATCACCTCGAGGATCATAAGCCTGTGGTGACTCTCAGCCGTGGTTACCAGTTTATCAACGGCATCAGTCGCGATATCCACAGCGGTTTGAAAACCAAAGGTGTAATCGGTGCAGGAAAGATCATTATCAATGGTTTTGGGTACCCCTATGATATTGACTCCTTTTTCATACAAAGCCTGACTTATCCTCTGGGAGCCGTCACCACCAATGTTTATGACAGCATCGTAGCCTTCTTCATCGAGAAAACGAACCAGATCATCTGATCTATCGACCGTATCCCAGCTTCCGTCATCATTTTGAACCGGCCAGTTGAAGGGGCCACCTTTGTTGGTTGTCTTTAGGATGGTTCCTCCTTTGGCATGGATTCCCCCAACATTTTCCTCGTAGAGTTCGATGATCTCTTTTGGATCCCGCAGGATGCCGTTAAAAGCTTCGATGCTTCCATGAACCTCCCAGTTGCCGGCCATTTCTGCTCGCTTTACGATAGCTCTGATCACGGCGTTCAACCCGGGACAATCTCCACCACCGGTTGCTATAAGTGCTTTTTTCATGATGATAAATGATTATAGGTAATTTCAGATAAAAGTCAGTTTAGGGAGGCAAGGTATAAATAATCTTCTTAATCCCGATAGGATATTATGATCGACTCATCGCAATGTGAGAAACGATGTTGCCATCAGAACCCTTTTAAAAATGAATAAACGTTAAAAATAAAAACAGAAGTATTTATGAAGATCCTGATAATAGGAGCAAATGGCCAAATTGGAACCCGACTGGTGAAACAACTTAAAGAAAGTGAACATACACCCGTTGCCATGGTTCGAAAAAAAGATCAAGTTGATCAGTTTGAAAATGAAGGAATTGAAACAGTTTTGGCTGATCTTGAAGAGGACATAGGTCATGCTTTTAAGAATGTGGATGGGGTAGTGTTTTCAGCCGGTTCGGGAGCACATACCCCTGAATCACAGACAAAGGTGATCGATGAACAGGGGGCCATCAAAGCCATTGATACAGCACTTGATGCCGGAGTAAACCGATTTATAATGGTGAGTGCCCTAATGGCTAACAGAGATCCGGATGCATGGCCCGATTCAATGCAACATTACTATGAGGCTAAGTCTAAGGCTGATGACTATTTGAGAAGTACCGATTTAAATTACACCATTTTAATGCCGGGTCGGTTGACCAACGATGAGGGTAACCGAAAGGTGGAATTAAATGAAAAAATCAGCGATTTAGAGGGCCGAAGTATCACCCGCGATGATGTGGCATCTGTGATCGTTGAGTTGATTGATTCCGAGAATACCTATCACAAAAGTCTGGATCTGTTACAGGGGGATGAACCTGTTAGGGAAGCGGTAGCAAAAATATCCTGACCATAAAAAACCCCGGAGATGGTCAAATTTCCGGGGTTATGGGTATAAATAAGTAGTTTAGATGTGCAACTAACTACTCTCCTATTCAACAATAAATTTACCGTTCATCATAGCATAGTGACCGGGGAAGCTACAGATGAAATCATATTCACCTTTGGCAGGGGCAGTAAATTCGATGGTGACTTCTTCTCCGCCGCCCAGCATTTTGGTGTTAGCAATTACTTTGTCAGTACCTTCTGGGATATAATCGTTACCTGCAGCTTTTGCAGCAGCGGCTCCGAATTCCTGAATATTGGTTCCTTGTTTTAGCAGAACCCAGTTGTGTCCCATAGCCGCTTTAGGCAGTTTCCCTACGTGCTTCAGGGTTAATTTTACGGTTTGTCCTTCCTTAACTTTGATCTCGCTGAGGTTGTACTTCATTTGGTCGTTACCTTCTATGGTAACTTCTACCACATCTTGTGCCATTACTGTTGTTGAAAGGGCCAATGTGATGATTGTCAAAAAGGATAATAAATATCTCATGGTGATGAATTATTAATTGGGGTTAAAGCGATTCCGACCTCTATTTCAGATACGCTGGTCTTCTATTCGCTTCAAAGGTCGGTTACTTATGTGAATTTTTTGTGAAGCTGATATCATAACGTATTAAAAAGCACAAAAATTATGTTTTTGTTGTTATTACAAGCCTCGTTCGGTTATTTTAGATCAATCCAAAAAATTAATGACCTGCTATGTCTGACAAAATTAAATGGGGCGTTTTGAGTACTGCGAATATCGGTATCAAACACGTGATACCTGCCATGCAGAAAGGAACCCTGACAGAAATTACAGCCATTGCTTCAAGAGATCTTGAAAGGGCAGAGGAAGCGGCTCTAAAGCTGGGTATCCCCAAAGCCTATGGTAGCTACGAGGAACTGCTGGCTGATGATGACATTGAGGCCATTTATAACCCACTGCCTAATCACTTACATGTACCGTGGACCCTCAAGGCTATTGAAGCAGGAAAGCATGTATTGTGTGAAAAACCCATTGCCCTGAATGTTTCTGAAGCAGAGTCCCTGTTGGAGTACTCAAAAAAATATCCTGATATAAAGGTAATGGAGGCTTTTATGTACCGGTTTCATCCACAGTGGGATATCGTGAAATCCTGGTTGAGTGTGGGTATGATCGGAACGGTCAATTCCATACAGTCAGCCTTCTGCTATTTTAACAAAAACGAAGAGGATTATCGAAACCACCCAGAAATGGGAGGAGGGGGATTGCTGGATGTAGGCAGCTATTGTATTTCTTCTGCCCGATACATCTTTGAAAGTGAACCTGAAAGTATATTGAGTTCCGTTGATATGGATCCGGAATTTGGGGTAGATCGCCATGTATCGGCTGTGTTGAATTTCCCGAATGGGGCGGCGACCATGTATTGCTCAACGCAGTCAGATCGGTATCAGAACATGACCATCTATGGAAGTGAAGGCATTATTGAATTTGAGATCCCATTTAATCCCCTTGAAAAAGAGGTCAAAGTTTCATTGATCAAAGGAGAGAAGATCATTGAGCAGAAAAAAGTTCAGGCCAATCATTATACATTACAGGGAGATGCCTTCTCAGAAGCGATCTTAGAAAACGGTCCGGTTCCAACGCCGCTTGAAGATGCTGTCGCCAACATGAAAGTTATTGATCAGATCCTGAATGCTGGATAATAGATTTAATTGGATCCGAGTCGGTTTTAAGGGAGTAAGATCGGAATGAAAACAGTCACCGACGTACCTGCATCCGGCTCTGAATCTATAAACAGCTCTCCGTTCAACGATTCCACCAAATGGCGGGCAAGTTGGAACCCATAACCGAATCCCCGTTCCAAACGGGTTCCTGCTGTTGATTCAGGATTATCTGATAGAATTTCGTCGATCCTTTCGGGACTCATTACTTGTCCATTATCCGTGACCCTGAATTTTAGAGTGGTTTCGTCAGTTTCAATCAAAGCCAGTTCAATATCTATACGGCCAACGGGTTCAGTAAATTTGATGGCGTTGGTAATGAGGTTACCAAAGACCTGCATGAGTTTGTGCTTTGGAAAATACCGCTCAGGTTCTTCGGTTGCCACCACAGCATTCAGGTCAATGGATTTTGATAAAGCCTGTGGTTTATAAAGGGCAAGCAGTTTTGCTTTGAGTTCGTTGATATTGGTCTGAAAGGTGTATTCATCCACATCTGTACTGAGCCTGAAATCATTTGATAGAATATCATCGGCCAACTCAAGTACTGATTGTCCACCACTTTTGATCAGCTCCAGAAAACGCCGATACTCATCAAAATCGGGATCCTCCAGTTCAGCCTCCATGATCTCAGCGATACCAATGATGCCGCCGATCGGTCCTCTGATGTCATGAGTGACTTTTTGTTGAACCAGTTTTAGATTATCTATCGCTTCCTGCATCATCTTCATCTTATGATGGTTCTGTATACAATTCATAGCCTGATCAGCGATGATATCTAACATGTCTTTCTGTGTGTCAGTTAGATCTTTAGGCTTGGTGTCCATAACACACAACGCACCGACCCGGTTACCATCACCGTTAGAGAGAGGTATCCCATAGTAATATCGGATATGGGGAGACTCGGTCACATACTGTTTGTCTTTAAATCGATCATCCTCAGTCATACTTGAAATTTCAAGCGGTATATCACTTTGGATCACGTATTGACAAACGGTATCCTCACGTGGGGTGTGTCGGATATCAAGCCCAAAACTTGAGACAGTCCACTGGGTATTTGCTTCAAGTAAATTGATGAGGGAAATGGGGGTTCCGGTGATATGTGCCGCCAGTTTTGTGAGATCATCGAGTTTTTGATCAACCGTTGAAAAATCAACATCCAATTCTGCCAGTTTCAGAAGACGTCGAAACTCAGTTTTGGAACTCTGTGAGTCGGAATCCGCCATAATAGACCTAATTTAAAGCCCAGATCTCAACTTTATCAAGGGCTATGTATGGAACCGCTATGTGATTCAGATCCGTGTTGATCCCGATATCAGCCGGCCTACCGGTGGTGTGTATCAGTTTCATTTCGTGCATTGGCCGGTACACCCGAATGGAAGAATCGTTCTGACTTGCCGAGAGTAAGTTTGTACCGAGAAATTCGATCCCATCAAAATTTCCTCCTTCAAGTGTAGCAAATTCATCTAATTCGCCGGTCCCATCAAAAGAGTAAAACACTTGGTCACCTCCCCAGGGAGCCAGTAAGAATTTACCGCTATTTGGATCTAACGTGATCCCATTTGGGGCGCTTGGTAAATCACTTAGAAAAATGGAAGGTTCTCCGTTTTCAATTTTATATACGACTGAGGTTCCGGTGTCCGTCACATAGAGTACACCATTTTCGTCTGCCGAGATGTCATTGAGGAAACCGATCTCAAATTGAGTGAAATCGATAAAATCGGTTTGTTCTCCGGTTGATCTATTGAATCCATGAACTCCCAAGACATCGGCGACCCAAAGCGTTTCATTTACTATGTACATACCTCTCGGAGCGTGAAGGGGAGCCTCATCGGTTCCAACCATGAATTTCAGATCCTGAATATTTCCCTCAGCATCTGCTTTTGTGACAAACCCTGTTGAGTCCTGATCATTGCCGCCACCTGTGAAATTGGCGATAAAATACACCTTTTGCTCCGGATCATACCGAACCGCTTCAGGGCCATCGAGTCCTGTGATGGTGTAAGCGATATCCGTTGAATCCTGTACGGTATTAAGTTTCAGGGACGATCGTTCTTCGGAAGATTGACATCCGATCATTCCAAACAGGATGATCGAAAAAAGTGAAATGGTATTAACTCTATTCATAAGGGTGGATTTAAGATTATTTGTTAAACCAGGTAATATCGCGAAGGTCGAATTGATCTTCCTTGTTCCAATCGGTGTTGAGGATCACTCCGCCAACTAAAAGTAAAGGGCTACTACCAAGATTTTCGATCCCTGAACCAATGATATCAGTGAGTTCTCGTTTTATTTGATCGTAGGCCACTTCGGTGGTCTCAATCACTTCATTTTCAGCTTTAGTGATCGTATCATGATTTTCTGTTAACACTTTGTTGACCTGTCCCTGCTGATAATCATTATGTGCAACCTCTAAAACGGCTCCATTTTTTACAGCATTCAATCCTGCAATAAGCGACCCACAGCTTGAACTTGGTTGTTCCTGTCCTTCTCTCAGTACCTTTCCAAAAGTTCCATCTCCGGTAACACCAATATGTGGGCCATAGAGGATCATAGCTGCTCCATCATTCGGAATATGACTGGCAAAAGCTGCAAAACCTGTTTTTCCGGTGAATGGTAAGCCAGAAATACCCCCGAAGAAAAACGGCCCGGGTGCTTTAAAATGCTCACCTAAGGTTAAAAAGGTATTGTTGATCTCGTCACTGCAAATTGAAGTCCCCCAAATGGAATTGGATATTGGCACTTCGTTGGTATCAAATTCTTTTTTAATGGTTTCTTTAAGATCAGTGACCGAAACGGCTTTGGTGTAATAGTCAGAGATATGTTTCATAGGAGTTAATTGAAATGTTTGGTTATCATATCAAATGTACTAAACCCAATTTAGGGAAAATAAATCCCGGTTGTTAAAATTGATATGAAATTGAAAGCTGAATTTTCAGATCTTTTCAATTGCAGTGATGATCCTAAATTATTTTTCACCTCAAATTCATAACAGAAGCTTTTTATCCGTATCTTTAGGGCTTATTGAAAAAACCGTGAGTTCGCGATAAGACTGGAATCCTATACTTTTCAGGTTTATAGAACCTTGCTGGCCTTTATAAATCAAGCAGTCGCGCTTGCCTCTTGTCCATAGCTCACCCATTTAACATTCCGGGCAAGAAGCAGTACAGCACCAATTTCTGAACGGGATAAAAACGACTAAAAATTACTATATGTCAACGTTCAAAGAATTGGGCTTGTCGCCCGAAATATGTAAAGCTGTAGAAGATCTCGGCTTTAAAAACCCTACTGAAGTACAGGAAAGAGCTATTCCTACCATTTTAGCTTCGCAAAGAGATCTCGTGGCCCTGGCCCAAACTGGTACCGGTAAGACCGGAGCTTTTGGTATGCCCGTGCTGCAACAAGTGGATGCCAACTCAGACAATGTTCAGGTTTTGGTGCTTTCACCAACCCGCGAACTGGCCATACAGATCGAAAAAGATCTTAAAGCTTTTGCCAAATATCAGAAGGGGATCAGCACGGTTGCCGTTTATGGTGGTGCTAACATTTCAACCCAAATTCGCGCTCTCAAAAGAGGGACTCAGGTTGTGATCGGAACCCCGGGCCGTATGCTGGATCTGATCCGAAGAGGAAAACTGGACGTGACCAATGTGCGTTCTTTGATCCTTGATGAGGCTGATGAAATGTTGAATATGGGTTTTCAGGATGACCTGGATGCCATTCTGCATGATACTCCGAAGGAAAAGCAAACGCTACTGTTTTCAGCTACCATGCCAAAACAGATCTCAAAAATGGCGCGTAAGTACATGCATGATCCTGAAGAGATTCAGGTCAATGCCCGTAACTCAGGTGCCCTGAATGTAGAGCACCATTTCTATATGGTGAACGCCAAAGATCGTTATGATGCACTCAAGCGTATTGCAGATGTAAATCCTGATATCTATGGGATCATCTTTTGCAGAACCCGACGCGAAACAGCCGATATTGCCTCTAAGCTTTCCAAGGAAGGATATAATGCCGACTTGCTGAATGGGGACCTTTCGCAAAACCAGCGTGATGAAGTGATGAACCGATTCCGTTCCGGTGAACTTCAACTATTGGTTGCTACCGATGTTGCTGCCCGTGGATTGGATGTAGACAGTCTCACGCATGTGATCAATTATAACCTGCCCGATGACCTGGAAGTTTATATTCACAGAAGTGGACGTACCGGTCGTGCAGGTAACAGTGGGATCTCTGTTTCCATCATTCACACACGTGAAATGAATAAGATCAGAGCACTGGAAAAAATGTCCGGTAAGGATTTCATCAAACAAGACGTACCGAAAGGTGAAGAAGTTTGTGGGGTTCGCATGATGGATATGGTTGAGAAGCTCAGAACAACGGAAGTCAATGAAAAGCAGATCGAAAAGTATTTGCCGGAAGTCTATGAGCGACTTTCTGATCTGGGATGGCAGGAACTCATTCAGCATTTTGTTTCCATGGAATTCAATCAGATCCTGGAATACTACGAGCAAGCCGGTGATATCAACGCTTCTGCCGGACGATCCAATAAAAAGAGTAACAAGCGAAATTCCTCGAAGAAGGGAGATCGTAACTCAAACGGACGCAGCAATAACCGTGTGGCTGAAGAAGGTTTTACCCGTTATTTCCTGAATGTTGGTCAGCGTGACGGATTGAATCCTGCCCGACTCATGGGTGTGGTGAATGAACAAATGCACGGCAAGAAGCCTGATTTCGGTAAGATCGATATTCAAACCAATTTCTCATTCTTTGAGGTTGAGGAAGGATTTGATTCAAAACTGTTTGATGCCATGAACGGAACACAGTTTGAAGGCCGTGATATCAGTGTTGAACTGGCTAAGCCGGATAAAAATGGCTCATCTTCCGCTTCCGGAAATAGCGGAAGATCGAACAAGGGAAAGAGAAACTCCGGTGGCTCCAAAAAAGCCAAAGGCGGTCGTATCAAAAAGAAAAGAAGTCCTGAAGTTTACGCGTAATCATATGGCTCCGATGCAATTCGCTCGGAGCCGATTTTTAGAACTATAGGCTCATGGTTCATTAAGATTAAACCGGGTATGTTTTGAAGCTCGACTGAGCTCAAATTATGCATTAAGACCCTACATTACAGATTCGATCAGGACGCTCTGCGTCGGAGCGTAAAGTAAAATTTGTAAGCCCTGTTCCAGCAATGGTTCAGGGCTTTTTTATTGGTTTTATCCTGATAGGGTAAAACCGTAGGGGCAATTCATGAATTGCCCCTACGGTTATTAAATTAGGTAGGTAAATGGGTGAAGGGCATTTCGGAGTCATTCTTCAAAACTAGTAGATACCAATTTTAAAGGAATCAGAATAAGGAGCCGAAAACAAGTTTGCCACCAATCATTCGTCAGACGGACTTTAGCCGTCGGACGAAATTCTTAGTGAATCTGTGTAATCTCTAAATCCCCTTGATCAGTGATTCAGAGCTTGGTTGGGTTCGGCGCATCCCCATAAACTTCTTTGGGGTCGAAGACTTTTTCGTCTTCTTCGAAGTTCAGTTCACCGTCTTTTTTCTCAAATTCCTCGCCGGTAGGTACACTGCGGTAGAAGCAGGAGCGATATCCAACATGGCAGCTTGCACCGTTTCCTTGCACTTCCACACGAAGCCATACGCAGTCCTGATCGTC
>JAASTO010000089.1 GCA_021767245.1 Balneolaceae bacterium | reverse complement strand
TTTACCTATCCGATCTTACAGGCTGCTGATATCCTGATTTATCACTCTGATGTCGTGCCTGTTGGGGAAGATCAAAAGCAGAATATTGAGATCACCCGTGATCTTGCCGGTAAATTCAATTATACCTATGATGGCGAATATCTCAGGATCCCGAAAGAACATATTGTCAAATCAGTGGCTGTGGTCCCCGGAATTGATGGACGAAAAATGAGTAAGAGTTACGACAACACCATCAATATTTTTGCGGAAGGAAAGGCACTTAAAGAACGTGTAATGTCCATTCAAACGGATTCTACTGCACTTGAAGATCCAAAAGATCCTGAATCAGACAATGTGTTTGCTCTCATCAAACTATTTGCAGATAAGGAAACTCAGGATGTGATCGCTGAGAAGTATCGGGCCGGCGGATATGGTTACGGTCATGCCAAAAAGGAACTTTTAGGTATGATTGAGGATTATTTTGGTGAGGCCCGTGAACGCCGTAAGGAACTCGAGACCGATCTTGATTATGTGCATGATGTACTTCGCGAAGGCAGTAAGAAAGCCCGTAAAAGAGCCGAGGAAGTCATGGAACCAATCCGTGATGTAACCGGGATTGTGAGACATTTTTAGTTTGGTTAAAAGTTATTGGTTAATCGTTAACCGTAACGATTTTCTAATACTCCAATACAGAAGAACATTATACCAATAACCCATATTCTATTAACATTTTGATCCTTATAATTGACAACTACGATTCATTCACCTACAATCTCGTGCATTTGGTGGCAGCAGAGACGAATGATTATAGGGTGATTCGTAACGATGCAATGACACTTGATGAAGTACGTGAATTGAATCCTGATAAGATCCTTATTTCGCCCGGCCCAGGCAGGCCACATGAAGCCGGAATCACTGAGGAAATTATCAGGGAACTTGGGCAAAAGATACCCATTTTGGGTGTATGTTTAGGCCATCAGGCCATTGGTGAAGTGTTTGGCGCAAAAGTGATTCATGCGCCTAAACTCATGCATGGCAAAGTTTCTCAGGTATTACATGATAAAGAATTTATATTTAAAGACGTTGGTGAAAATTTTACAGCCACCCGATATCATTCCCTGGTATTAGACCCGCATACTATTCCTGATGTTCTGCATATCACTGCACATTCTGATGATGGCGTTATACAGGGAGTTCGCCACAGGGAGTTCCCAATTCAAGGGATTCAATTTCATCCCGAAAGTATTTTAACTGTTGAAGGACCAAAAATTATTTCAAACTGGATCAACCAATAATGGATTTTAAAAGTATTCTCAATAAACTCTCATTTTCTGAAGATCTTTCTACTGATGAAGCCGAGCTGGCGATGAATCTGATAATGTCAGGAGAGATATCTGAACCAAAGATCGCATCTTTTTTAACCGCGATGCGCCTTAAAGGGGAAACAGTGGAAGAATTAACGGCCTTTGTGAAGGTTATGCGCAATAAAGCCGTTAAAGTGGATGTGGACGTTACAGGAGCTATCGATCTCGTTGGAACCGGTGGCGATCAGTCAGGAACCTTCAATATATCTACTGCGGCCTCATTTATAACAGCTGCTGCAGGTGTGCCGGTTATAAAACACGGAAATCGAAGTGCATCCAGTCAATGTGGAAGTGCGGATGTATTGGAGCATTTAGGTGCATCTATAGAATTAGGCAAGGAGCAGGTGGAGCAAGTATTTGATGAAGTGGGTATGGCTTTCATGTTCGCCCCTATGTTCCATCCTGCCATGAAATATGTAATGCCAGCCAGACGAGAAATAGGTTTCAGAACGTTCTTTAATATTCTGGGCCCGATGGTTAATCCGGCCGGAGTTCAGCGTTACGTGATCGGAGCTTTCAACAAAGACGTGGCTGAAAAAATGGTACACATATTAGCCAATCTGGAAACTGATTTCGCTTATACATTCAATGCCCATGACGGACTTGATGAAGTGAGTTTAACTTCTCAGTCAGAGATCTTTGAGCTTAAGGATAAAGTGGTCTCAACATCTATTATCTTTGACCCTCAGTCCATTGGGTTTCAGAAGGTAGATATGAAGGATATTATGGGTGGCGGAAAAGAAGAAAATGCTGAGATACTGATCAATATCATGGCTAACAAATCTGATGAAGCAAAGCAAAACATTGCACTTTTGAATGCTGCTTTTGCCATTCAGGCGTCCGGTAAAGTAGATACTTTAGAAGAAGGAAAGGAATTGGCTGAGGATGCTTTGAAATCCGGAAAAGCACGAAAATTGTTCAATGATTTCGTGGATGCAACCAACGATGCCATGGGCACCTTTAAATTTTGAAGTATGAAATCCTTTACTAGCATAAGCGTCCGGTTGTGCAATATGGAATACAAAAGTAACTGTGGTAGCAACTTTATGGTCCAAGCGGACGCTTGAACCAGTCTCATATATTCAAATATTAATGAGTAATATCTTAGAAAAAATAACAGCAAAAACAGCGGAAGACCTCGCGAAACGCAAGCGAAAAGTTTCCTTGGCTGATCTGAATTCTTTTGAAGGTTATGAGAAGGAAAGGATCTCCTTTAAAGAGGCTTTGGCCGGAAAAGAATGGATTTCGATTATCTCGGAAGTCAAAAAAGCATCGCCTTCCAAAGGAATCATTCGTCCCGATTTTGATCCGGTGGATATTGCCTTGAGATACGAGGAGGGAGGAGCGTCAGCTATCTCCGTGTTAACGGAAGAGCCATTTTTTAAGGGAGATCTGGAATATCTGGAAGCTATCTCAAAACGGGTTCAACTGCCTCTGTTAAGAAAGGATTTCATTATCGATCCTTATCAGATCAAAGAAGCCCGGGCCTATGGGGCCGATGCAGTGTTGATCATTGTTGCGATCACAGAGGGCAATCAACTCGCTGAATTACAACATGCGGCCAAAGAATTTGGATTGGATTCCCTTGTTGAGTGCTACGATCAGGAAGATTTTGACCGACTCGACTTTGGCTTAACTGATATTCTGGGCGTCAATAATCGCGATCTGAAGAACTTTGAAGTGGATGTCCACCGAGGTATCTCTATTTTGCAGAAAGCGCCTGAAGAAACCATTTTAGTTTCAGAAAGCGGTTTATCAACCGAAAAAGACATGGCTCTTTTGAAAAAAGAAGGCATTCATTCCGCATTGATCGGAGAGTATTTTATGCGGCAGGAAGATCCGGGTCGGGCTGTAAAAGAACTGTTAGAGCAAACAGAAGAAGAATTTGAACGATTATTGACAAAGGAATAGAACACGGGTGACACAGATTGAGTAGATATTAAAACTCGTTTCTACGTTCTGCGTCGGAACGAAATTGATAACGACGCAGAGCAACGTTAACAGTACAGTGTTTTATCTGCTATTATTCACAAGATTCACCTCATTCGCGTTCCATTCAGATGTAATATAAATTTATGACTGAGAATACAGAAAGAACAAAGATCAAAATTTGTGGCATTACGAACCTTGAGGATGCACGTTTTGCAGCCGGAGCATTAGTGGATTACCTGGGTTTTATCTTCTATGAAAAATCACCACGCTATATAGAACCGGGTGAGGCAGGTGCCATTATCAATTGGCTGGAAGGTCCTGAGAAAGTGGGCGTTTTCGTCAATCAACCACTGGATGATGTGAATCAGATCGCCAAGCAAACGGGACTGGATTATGTTCAGCTCCATGGCGATGAATCCGTTGAATATTGTGAATTGGTGGAGAAACCAATCATAAAAGTCATTCACATTGAAGAAGAAACGGTAGAATATTTATTGAAACATCAGATCGAGCAATATGCCGAAGTCGCCGATTTCCTGCTGTTTGATACCAAAATAGACGGACTTTGGGGCGGATCCGGAAAAAGTTTCGATTGGTCTATATTCCGGGAACTGGAAATATCTGCTCCATTTTTTCTTTCGGGAGGATTGAGCGTTGATAATATCAAAGAAGCCATAGAAACGGTTCATCCCTATGCCATAGATGTTTCAAGCAGCCTGGAGCAGAAACCCGGCCTAAAAGACTTTGGGAAGATCGAAGACTTTATGGATGAAATTAGAGCATTGGAAACAAACGGATAGTCACGGACCATTTTAAATCTACGATCATTCACATGATCCGTGTCATCCGCGTTCCATTATAAAAAATATTATGAGCACACAAACCAAGACTAAAAACTATAATTATCCAGATGAAAGAGGCTATTACGGCCAGTTTGGCGGTAAATTCGTCCCAGAAATTTTGATTCCAGCCATTCAGGAACTGGAAGCTGAATTCAATAAAGCCAAGAACGATCCGATTTTCAATGATGAATTAGCCGGCTTACTGGATGAGTATGTAGGGCGTCCCACAAAACTCACTTTTGCCAATCGACTTACAGAGCATTACGGTAAGGCGAAGATCTATCTAAAACGAGAAGATCTGTGTCACACCGGAGCGCATAAGATCAACAATGCGATCGGACAGGTATTATTGGCACGACGCATGGGCAAAAAGCGAATCATTGCCGAAACCGGAGCAGGTCAACATGGAGTAGCAACGGCTACGGCCTGTGCCAAATTTGGTCTTGAGTGTATTGTGTATATGGGTGAGGAAGACATGGTTCGCCAAAAACTCAACGTAGATCGTATGCGTTTAATGGGAGCCGAGGTTAGAAGTGTTACCAGTGGTTCTCGCACACTTAAAGATGCAACCAACGAAGCTATTCGCGATTGGGTAACCAATGTAGATACCACATTTTATATCATTGGTTCTGTGGTTGGACCGCATCCATATCCCATGATGGTGCGCCATTTTCATGAAGTGATCGGGAATGAGGCTAAACAACAAATTCACAAAGTAGAAAGTCGCAATCCTGATTATTTGCTGGCCTGTGTAGGCGGAGGCTCCAATGCCATTGGTTTCTTCTATCCATTCATAAAAGACGAATCGGTGGATATCATCGGAATTGAAGCGGCCGGATTTGGTGTAGATTCCGGCAAAACAGCCGCCACCATGACCAAAGGAACACCCGGAATTTTGCATGGCTCACTCAGTTATTTATTGCAAAGTGATGAAGGTCAGATCGAGCTGGCTCACTCCATCAGTGCCGGATTGGATTACCCGGGAGTAGGACCGGAACACGCCCATTTAAAAGATCTTGGTAGAGTGCAATATCATGCTGTTACAGATGAAGAGGCAATGAATGCGGTGAAGCTACTTTCCGAAACAGAAGGCATCATTCCTGCATTGGAAACCGCCCATGCCTTTGCATGGTTGGAAAAACTTATGCCTCAGACTTCAGAAGACGAGATCGTGATGATCAATCTTTCAGGAAGAGGAGATAAGGATATGGGCACGATCTCAGAATACATTCGCGAAGAAAACAATTGAATGAGAACACGGATGATCACTGATTAAATTAAATCCGTGAAAATTCGCAAGATCTGCGTCATCCTCGTTCCATAACGATATTTAATTAAGTTACATGAACCGAATTCAACACGTATTTGACAACAAGAAACCCGATGAAAAGCTTATGAGCTTATTCATCACCGCAGGATACCCGGATCTGGATTCAACCGTAGATCTCATCCTAAGGTTTGAGGCAAATGGTGCCGACATCATTGAATTAGGTATGCCTTTCAGCGACCCATTAGCTGATGGTCCGACTATTCAATATTCCAGTGATGTGGCCATCAAGAATGGGATCACCATGAATAAGATCTTTGAGATAGTGGAAAAAGTTCGCAAAACATCTGAGATCCCGATCATTCTGATGGGATATATGAATCCTGTATTGCGATATGGGGTGAGTAAATTCACCCGGAAAGCAGCTGAAGTTGGAGTTGACGGGCTTATTATCCCGGATATTCCTATTGAAGAGGATGGCATTATTAAGAAACAGGCTGAAGAGAACGATCTGGATATCATTCATTTAGTGGCACCAAATACCTCTGATGAGCGCATGAAACTGGCTGATGAAAACTCTCAGGGATTTGTATATTGCGTATCTGTGACCGGAGTTACCGGAGCACGCGATGGTGATGAAGTTTCGAAGTCGGTGGACCGGTTTATTGAACGGGTTCGTGCTAATATCACATTGAATCCGGTGATGGTTGGATTCGGGATCCGGAGCCATGAGGATGCGCAAAATATCGCATCAAATGCCGATGGATTTATTGTTGGAAGTGCCTTAATTGATACCATCAAACAACATTACCCAAAAGATAACTGGCAATCAGAGCTGATGTCTTTCGTTCGTTCACTGAAATTTGGAAAATAATCTTTAGATATGAATCGATTTTTACTGACAAGTTTAATGGTAATATTAGGGATCACGGCAATTTCCTGTGATGCTGACTACCGTCCACTGGCAGAAGGAAATACCCGAGAAGTGGTTGTGGTTATGGATTCTACTCAATGGGAAAGTCAAACCGCCGAAGCCATCCGGGATGTATTTGGACAGTGGGTGTTGACTGTACCAAACGGGGAACCGTTTTATGATCTTCAATTCACTCAAATCAATTCACCAGACCAACTCGAGAGGTTGAAAAAACAAAAGAACCTGATCTTTGCCGCACCAATTGAAGAAGATTCAAACGTTGGCAGACAGGTACGTGGTTTGTTAAATGACAATATTGAACAGCGAGTTCGTGAGGGTGAAAGCTTTGCGTTTCCGGTTGAAGATCAGTGGTACAGAGATCAGTATGTATTGATCCTGACCTCAACTTCAGATTCTGCCCTTGCCCAAAAGATCCGAAATACAGAGAATTCACTTCTATCGAATATGCTGGATAAGGAACTCCGCCGCTGGGAATATTTTGTGTATGAGAAAAAAGAGGTTACTGAATATTCTGACTCACTATGGCAAAATCGTGGCTTTAAAGTCCGATTCCAGCATGATTACGTTAAAAATATCGATACCCTGAATTTCATCAGTTATCGCCGGCCATTACCTCAAAATGACCGCTGGATGTGGATTTGGTACAAAGACAATGTAAACGATATTTCATTTCTTGATAAAGATTGGATCCTCTCAACCCGAGATTCTCTGCAAAAGATCTACATTAAGGGTGCCAGGGATTCTATGTATGTTCAAACCTTTAACAGGCCTGACCTTAACCGCCCGGTTGAATCAGAATCATTCCAAAAGGGAAGGTTACTGGCTTATGAAACCAGGGGAACCTGGCATATGGTTAATGGTCTGATGGGTGGTCCGTTTGTGAATTTCACCTATTATGATCCTGATACCAACCGCTTGTTTATGGTTGATTACAATCAATTTGCACCCGGAGTACGTAAGAAGCTACCGTTTGTGCGTCAGTTTAGAGCCATGGGAAGAACCTTTGAATCCGATTCTTCCTGGACAGCGGAAGAAGTTGATCTAACCAGCTAAGCTTAATCAGTAAGAATCAAAGAGACTATCACATTGAGTTACCACGAGGGAATAATCTCTGCGTTTGATACCGCAGCAGAGACCTATGAAAAGCATGCAATTATTCAACGAAAAGTTGCCGATGGTTTGATTGCCTCGCTGGTTCCCTGGATAGAAGCCGTTCCTGAAGGCCCCATACTTGAGGTGGGTTGTGGAACCGGCTTTGTCTCTGAACAATTGATCGACCAATTTCCGGAAAGGGAGATCATCATATCGGATATTTCCGAAAAAATGCTCAAAACTTGCCGTAATAATTTGATAGAATCCGGTAAAGATCTTTCAGGGGTTACATTCCAAATCATTAATGCGGATACCTTTAAAGCAGAAAACAATGATGTTGGTTTAGTAATCAGTGGTTTTGCTCCGCATTGGTTTAAAGACCCGTCACTGGCTCTGCAAAATTTATCAGAAGCCTTGGCACCGGGTGGTATGTTGCTTTGTTCATTTCCCGGAAATCATACATTCCCGGACTGGTATGAAAACTGCCTGGAACTTGGGCTTCCTCATACAGCCAATCCCTTGCCCGATGTAGAAGAGGTTGTAGTTAAATTATCCATGGGGCCCTTGCAAATAGATTATTACGAGAATGATCTATTTCATGAGTTTGAGAGTTCGCTGGAGTTTTTCCGTCATCTTAAGAAAACAGGGGAGTCCTATTCAGTGTTGGGTAAATCCCTTAACTATAAACAATTCAAGCTGCTTTTAGAGCATTGGGACAAAAAGGGTAATCTGAATATGAAGTGGCATATCGTTTATGTGGCAGCTAAAAGGGACTTTGAATAACGCTACTTTCTTTTTTGCTTGAAGAATTCCTTTAGGAGATACTCAGATTCAGATTCCATGATTCCCTGTATAACCTCGATCTGATGGTTAAGTTTTTTGTTGGAAGCAATATTAAACACGCTCCCGCAACCTCCGGATCTGGCATCTTGTGCTCCAAAAACCAGGGTTCCAAGTTTACTCCACATGGCAGCTCCGGCACACATAGGGCAGGGTTCAAGTGTAACATACAGGGTACATTCACTCAGGTATTTTTCTGAAATCGTTTCGCAAGCTGCTGAAATAGCTAACATTTCAGCATGAGCGGTCGGATCATTAAGCATTTCCACCTGGTTATAGCCTTTACCAATGATCTGATCGTTATAAACCACTACGGCTCCAACCGGAATTTCATCGTTTTCATAGGCCTGTTCTGCAAGCATAAAAGCCCGTGCCATATATCTGTGGTGTTTTTCCATCAAAGGGAGATCAGAATAACTCATTAAATTTGTCTGTCAGTATTTCTTTTAATTACCTTGGCGCGAACTTAATCTAATATTGATGAAAAAAGTAGAAGAAAGTATAAAAGAATATATTTCAGAAACCATTCGTACCATACCTGATTTCCCGGAAAAAGGGGTACAGTTTAAGGATATAACCACACTGCTTCAGGACGAACGAGCCCTTGAATTGACATCTTTTATGCTCTTACAACCATACAGGCACATGGATGTAGATTTTGTAGTAGGCCTTGAATCAAGGGGCTTTTTGTTTGGCACCAACCTGGCTCAGGATCTTAATGCTGGATTTGTTCCGGTTCGTAAACCTGGAAAATTACCCTCACACAGTATTTCAGAAACCTATGAGCTGGAGTATGGGGAAGATAAAGTTGAGATCCATGAAGACGCGATTTTTGAGGGAGCTAAAGTACTGATACATGATGATCTTATTGCAACCGGAGGAAGTGCTGCCGCCGCTACCAATTTGATACACCGATTAGGGGGAGAGGTAGTTGGTTATTCTTTTATCATTGAACTCGGATTCTTAAATGGAAGGAAAAATCTGAAAAAAGATGTACCGGTCGAAAGTATAATTATCGAATAACGGAACATATCTCATTTTGCATACTACAAGTTACTGAACAGAAAATTTCAGTAACAGTTTTACAAAATGAGAATCAACAAAATAACTCACGCTTTACTGGGCTTGCTGATAATTGCGATGGCATCTGCCTGCAATTCTTTTGTAGTGGAAAATGTCGACTACTCACAGCAATTAGAATCAGTATTGATCCCTGATGCAAATGGAAACGTTACCGACGTCAGGCATGGCATTTCTTTTAACGTTAATTCATTCAAACAACAAGAGTTTGGTGAATCAGACTCAACTAAACAGATCCGGGAAATTCGCCTGATACGTAATGCGGATGGATTTTACTTCATCACAGCAAATCAATTCAGAAATGTGTATGTGATGGAACCGGGAAAAGGATCTTTAAAAATGAAGAAAAAGATCAAAGTATCGGAATCACCACTAAATGGACCGGCATTTAACCTGAGATCTTCCGGAGTGCAACTCGTTATGACCGATTCCAACGAGGTGTTAGAATTGAATGAAAATGGAATTGAAGAGACTGAAGAGGAGGAACAATCATGAAAAAAGCATTAAAAATAACCGGTACCATATTACTCATTATCTGTACGACCACA
>JAASTO010000088.1 GCA_021767245.1 Balneolaceae bacterium | reverse complement strand
GCCGGCTCGCGAGAGGTCATATCCGGTACTGCTTCGGAATGAGATCGGAATACTTGGAGTGAGATTGTAATTGAAGCCAAATGAAGACCTTTGGTTAAAGGTGTGACTTTGCTGAAGGGGTTGCAGACCCTGTGTTCCATTTACATCAGCAAGATTTCTGCGCCTTCTTTCAGAGTAAGATCGGTTCAAGTTAGCTGATGCATTTACGGACGAAGGCATATACCCTAATCGGATCCCGGATAGAATATTTAGAAGAGGAACCTCTTCAGTAAAACCAAAGGGACGCAGTAACCCTACATTATTAAACGATAAATTATACTGAACGGATGAAGTGTAATTCCAATCATTTTGAAACAGGGTCTCCGGATTTTTGGAATTTCCTTCATTGTACACATAGCTCAGCTTGGTTCGATCGATAGTGTATTGAGCCAGCTTACTCTTTGAATTTTGTTTGGAGATATTAGCCACATTCACCGAAAAATTATTCCTGACCGTCTCTATCTCATCGATTCGCTGATCAATGATCTCTTCTTTTTCAGATTCAGATAGTTGCGAGTTATTATTTGTGGCATTCTTGAAATCTTCAAGCCTGATATCCCCCTGATTCGGCAAAAACTTCGGTGTGGATACATTTCTTCGGGTTGAAACCGTAACCGGAAAGTTCCAGCCATATCGGTCTGGAACCAGTTTATGGAGATTTACCGTTGAACTCAGATCATATCCGACATCATCTGATATACTTCGCTGCCCCAAACGGGATTCCAGGCCTCCAAAACCATTGGTAGTTCGCGTGAAATTGGTATTGACCGTGGCAAAATCAGCCAGCTTAAAACTGGCTTTGGCATTCGCCTTCCAACCTTTTTCATTATCAAAACCTGAAACCCTCAATTCATTCAGCCAGAATTCTGCGTTCAGGTTGGGTACGCCTTCAGAATTCACATCCGTTGGGTCAAAGGGATTCCTGATACCCATAGCCAGCTCCGAAATCCTTCCTAACGATGGGTTACCCTTTATAGCGATAACCGCGCCGGGTACAGCTTCGTCTCCTTCAACAGACAATGGTAATTCAAATTTTTGATTAAGGTCACCGCTCCCCTGCTGATCCCGAAGTTGCTTGAGTTCATTGAATGCCGAAAGCACCACATTCATACTATTTTCTTCATACTTCCAGACTTCCTCAGCATCCCCTTCAAGGCTTCCGGCAGCATCAGGACTATAGGCTGAAAACGGGAAATTTGGATCGGACGGCGTAACAGGTTGTCGATATTCATAATAATTGGCATTCAGATCGGTTCCCATTCTGATCACCAGTTCTGCATGGTTACGCTCTTCCGGTCCATCCCCATAACCCTCTCCGTGCACGAACATGCGCATATTTGAGTAATTTAGAAGGTTCAGTCCACCGGGATATACTTTTTTCACCATCTGAAGCTCTCCGGCACCAAGTCCTTCAACCCCAAGAATGATAGACTGTTCATTTTGAAGGGTTTGAACCTGAACTCCCCTATCTAAGGCTCTGATCGCTCCATCCGGTTGCCTGTAAGGGATCGGTGTCCGATTGGCATTCTCTTCGATATTGATGGTTGCTACACTGAAATCACCGGTTGCATTCTGGGTTTCCTCAATATTTTCAACCTTACGCCACTGACTCCCTATAAACTCAAAACTGGCAAAACGTAACGTAAATGGCTTTTCATAACCCGACATCCACATTCTGATGTGGCTGATATTTTGAAAACCATCTATCTCCCCCACCTTTCGTGTAAATTCTGAAAGCGGGATCCGAACCAGGTGCCACCGATCCTGTTGCCTGTCGCCGGGTACCTTGTCTACTATGTATGTACCCGGACTTCCGATCTGTAAACTGCTGAAATCAGCCGGATTAAGATCTACTTCGTACTGATAGTAGTTATTATTGGTCTCAATATTTGCGCGGCTTACTAATCCTTCTGAGTCCGGCCTTGGAGTGATCGCTCTTGTATCTCCTCCCGCCGTTGGTGTATTGCCCTCATGATAGCCGAGTAAACGGTGAAATCTTTTGTGAAGCGGTAAATTCTGCACCTTGGATTCTCCATAAAACACATAATCATCATTGGATGGATCCGCCAAAATGGATTGAAATTCCTCACTGCTTCCTCCGTAGGCTACCCGCATGGAATCAATAAAAGGTGCGAAGAGAGCCGTTTCTACTTTTTGGGCATCAAAGCCGTTTGCACTTGGTACTCCATCAAACCCAACATCCTCAAGCTGTCGATTTTCGTTAGAGAATTGCCCCTGGGGAGCTGTTGGATTTGCCGGCACATACGATCGTGCATTCTCGCCAAAACTATCCAGTTCCAGGTTAGCCAGATTATTTGCCAGTCCATCCTCAGAATTAAGATCAAAGTTTGGTACCACATCCTCAGAGATGGTCCCCACATCAATATAGATCTTGCCATCATAGCTTTGAAGATCCCCGGCGGTAGGTGGCTGACCATTTGGTAAGATGGGCTGAACCCAGAATTCGATAAATTCCACATTGTTCTGTGTAAGATCTTCCTGACCCGAAGGAACAGCAGCCGTCATACCTCCCCACTGATTTTCCGGGTTGTTCTCCAGATCATCCCTGAGATTCATGTTGTAATTATAAGGACCACGAACCGTCGGGTCATAATAAATATCTAAAGTGTTGATCACTTCATCCTGAGCCAGATTGGTCTCCCGTCCCGGAAAGACATTTTCTGTAAGTACCACTTCTGATTCAGGAGTTACCTCAACCCCTCCCAAAATACTGCTTATGTTACGGGGTATTGTGTACCAGGCAAACTGTGAACGCAGATCTGAGCGGTCAATTTTTGATTCGAGAGTATTAAGCGGTGTGATCTGAGGATCCGTGAAATAAGCCTGATCAGGAATGTAGCCCGGGATAGCTGCCGGTGCAGCAGCAAGATTCCATCGCGTAGGGCTCATAAACGAAATGGTCAGCTCTGAATCTTCAAAATCATCGATAAAAACAAGCCCATTCTCTTCATCGCTGTAAAGATCACCATTGTCGATCGCATCCCTCACGGCATTGGTTTGTGAAACGCCGGGCCGTAATTGAGCCACCTCGCCACTTACCTCAATATTGGAAGGTTCTTTAGTCTGCAATAAGGGTACCTTATCGATCGCCCGGGTTAGCCATGGGGTCTCAAACGAAGCCTCGGCATCCATTCCAAGTATGGTGTTGTTAATCGTTTCATTGCCAATACGGATCTTATCTGATAATGGCTGTTCCTTCAGCTTGAAATAGGTACTGCCGATACGGATATCGTCTGTAAACTCGTACTCAGCCCGTAAACCGGTAAAATTCTTCTGCCCGATCACATTAAGCTGATTATTCTCATACTCGATCCTGATATCCTGCCCGGAAGCCAAATATCGGTCATTCAGAATGGTGATATTCCCAAACGAATAATCCACTTCATAATCCACGCCCTCTATGAGTTCGGTTCCATTCGCAAATACTTTAACAGACCCTTCCACCAAACTGATACCCAATGAAAAATTCCCGGAAACTCCCCCGCTTGATACTCCATCGATCCGATAAAAATTATTCTTGTTGGATTGATCAGCCGTGTTCTGCCTCTCAGTGTATAGCTCACTGTATGTCACAGATTCGATTAGGGAATCAGAAGCCCCTGTTTGTTCCAATAACGTACGAATACGTGCTCCAAATGGCTCCAGATAGGGAAACATGATGGTTCCATTTCTCGCATTCAGTACAATGCCTGAGAAATCAATGATGTTATCGGGGTTTACGGCTCCCTGCGTATCCGTTCTGTCCAGACCAAGATCCTGAAGTAAGGTCTGATTTCTGCCCGGAAGGTTGGTTTCATCCACATTACCGGTCGTGTAATTGATCTCTACTTCCAGCCCATCTTGAGTTACATTAGAAACCCCAAGGGAATAGAAATTACGCATGGTTAATGGCCAGGAACTAAGGTCAGGCGTCGGGTTATTTGGCCGGATCAGTTTCAGATAGGTCAAACCGGTGGATTGAGGGTTAACATCTCCTATCACCACATTACCGGTACCTTCCCCGGGCACTCGCTCTCTTACGAATGATACAGCCAGATAGGAACCTGCATTCAGGTTTCGGTTCAGGCTGATATAACCCAGCGTTTTATTGACTGTGTAATCACTTCCCTCCTGTAAAGGCCGAAAATATCCGTTATAAAAGTCGTTACCGCTCACATTAAAGGATTCAGCTGAGGCGCTGTTATTACCACGGTTCGCCTCAAGAAGGGCCTCATCTATGCTGTCCAATTCCGGATCGGGGAGCCCGTATGTGCCATCGCCGTTATCAACAACTCCAAGGCCAACAAAGGCCGCTGCTTTCACCGCTTCAGGATCCGTGGTGTTGACCTGTGGCTCAGAGATCCAAACCTTCATATCAGAGATCTGATAGGCTTGCCCCAGCTGCTGAGGATCAGCTACATTATTTTCAAACTCCTGCCGGTTGTAGAAATCAATAAAAAAGTGACGATTGTTTTGGTATTGAGCCGGACGCAATGAAAACTGCGTTTCCTGAGCACCGCCGGTTATGGTCTGGGTTTGACTTTCACCCTTTTGTTGAGATAACACGGATGTCATCTTTAGGGAACCGATCTCTGCCACCGACTTTATCCCAAACAAAGAAGCACCACCACGGATCAGGGAATTACCTGTTTCCATCGAGACGTTTCCCAGCTCTATGGATTTTATGATCTCATCCTCATAGCCTTCGTAAATAATATTCAGCCGGTTCTGAAAGTCAAAAGCTCGCTCGGTATCCCAGTCAGTAGCAATTGTAAGTTTATCCCCAATAGTACCCTGAATGTTGAGCTGTAAGTTTTGATTGAATGTAGGATCAATTCTTTGCTGCAGGTCAGGCTCAATAGTCGGATCATCAATATTCTGGATCGAAACCCCCACATTCATATTGGCCGTACCGTTTACCGTTAGGTTTACCTCAGGTTTACCAAAAATAGAACTGAATACGGATGCCTCTCCACCCGGGATCTGAAGGCTGAAATCAAGCAGGCCACGTTCATCGCCGGTCATCCGCTTCCCTTCTTCGATCAACGCATATCGTATTTCCCGTTTTTGTTGTTCTCTTTTGAGGTTAACATACTCTTCAAAAGAAAGGATCACCGGAGGAGAAACCATTTGTGAACCGAACTTGTGATTAATCCGATAGGTATCCATTGAATCCCATTCAACATCAAAGCGCTCATTTTGACTCTGTATATAATATAATTTCGGTCGGGTGACCGCCGTTGGAAACCTGTTGGAAGGTTTGAAGATCAGTGAGTCGGATAAAGCGGTTGAATCAGTGGCAGTCGTATCCACTGCCATGGCACCACGATCCTGGGCATAGGACGTACCAATGGCTAAAACCCCATTCAACACACAAACGAATGGTAAATAGTAAACTAACTTTAAAAAAGAATACACCGGATATGTAGTGGCTCGGTTATTACTTATTTTCTGTAGCTTTAGGCGATAGGCTGAAGTGGTTTTCTTTTTTAATTTGCAGATGAATGTAAATGGTTGCAAACGATAATACCATATATTTGAATATGTTGAAAATGGAATCATAAATGATTTTTGGCATTCCACTGTCAATCAAACGATATTTCTCCTTTACCAAAAACTATAGATTACAGCACTGTGGCGTCCAAAATAAATAAACTTCAGGTCGACCTGCTCAAAAGGCACGTTAACCCCTTTCTGTTTTGTTTTTTTACGCTGATGTTCCTGTTGCTGATGCAGTTTCTGATCCTGCATATCGATAACCTCATCGGTAAGGATATTCCCCTCTCGGTTATCGCAGAACTTATTGTTACCAATCTCGCTTATATGGTCGTGCTGGCCGCTCCCATGGCCGTATTGGTCGCCACGCTGATGGCCTATGGTAAATTCTCAGAACTCAATGAATTGACAGCCTTACGCGCATCCGGTATCAATCCGTTAAAGATCATTCGTCCTGTACTCGTGACCTCCGTACTTTTGTTTATTGGTTTAGCGTGGTTCTCAAACAACGTTCTGCCGGAAGCCAACCAAAAAGCCCGATCCCTTTTCATAGATATCAGAGTTAAAAAACCGGGCTTTGACCTTAAACCCAATATCTTCTACGATGGCATTGAGGGATACACGTTTTTAGTGGAAGAGATCGATGGGACCACAGACAGTTTATACAACATTACTCTTTTTCAGGATCCGGAAAATAACCGGGATCGTATGATCATTACTGCTGAAAAGGGTTTATTGGTTAGTAAAGGGAATCAGGCTCTCGATTTACACCTCATAAATGGAAACAGCCTGAAACACACGCAAGCCCGGAGAAATAATAAAGAATCCATCGAGCGGAATACATTTGACAAGCATATTATGACCCTGGATCTCTCTGATCTCTCGTTCATGAGGTCGGATCCGGACGAACGGAATAAAAGTGACCGAACCATGAGCTCCCGAGCCATGTTAGCCGTGGTCGACTCACTCAACAAAGAGATCGATCAACAGCTTGGTATGCTGGTCAATGATAAACCCGTTTATCCAACAGAAGTTTATCAGGGTGAAGAATCCTTTTTCTCCTCAAAGCTTGTATTGCCCTCTCACCTTGACTCCATTCCCGGGTCAAATTCCGAGTACGTGATGGTCAATCATTTCGATAAGGCCGATATTCAACGGCGTTTGGTAGAGGAATCGACTCGCAAGATCAGAGAGTATCGAGGACGCATTGAATCCATCAAGGCTAATGTGGAATGGAGGGAAAAACGTATTGCCCGCTATCTGGTTGAGGTCCATAAAAAGCTATCTATTCCATTTGCCTGCGTGGTTTTCATCTTATTCGGTGCACCGGTGGGAATTATGACCAAACGGGGTAACTTTGGTTATGCTGCTCTCATCAGTACCGTGGTTCTGACCTTCTACTGGGTATCTTTGATACAGGGAGAAAAACTGGCCGACCGCCTGATAGTATCACCCTTTGTTGGTATGTGGACCTTCAACATCCTATTATCCATTGCAGGTATATACCTGATCATTCATCTTTCAACCGGCTTCAGCTTTAAAGACCTATTCCGAAAACAGTGATCAACCGATTTGACCGATACATATTTTTCCGACTGCTGACCATTACCGTATTTGTACTGGTCATGCTGATCTTCATTTTCATTATGATCGATTTTTCCGAGAATAGTGATGATTTTGCAGATCAGGGGGCCGAAATGGGTCAGATCTTCAAGAATTACTACCTGAACTACATTCCTGAGATGACGCGCCTGGTGATCCCTGTAGCTGTTTTTGTGGCCTGCCTGTTCTTAACGGGACAACTCTCTGACCGGCTTGAGATCACGGCTCTGAAAGCGGCCGGGGTAAGTTTATACCGTCTTATTGTGCCCTACCTTGTTTTTGCACTACTTTGTGCATTGGGCATCAGCTATCTGGATGCCAATGTGATACCCAGATCGAATGCAGAACGCATAGCCTTTGAAGAGCGATACCTGAAAAATAAATCTGAAAAGATCGATCAGAATGATATTTACAGGCAACCCTCACCTCATACAAAACTTCAGGTCAACTACTTTGATAAGAACAAGAATATAGCCTACCGTGTACAGCTACTTGAGTTTGAGGGTGACCGGATCACACGTACAACCAATGCCAACCGAATGGTGTGGATCGATTCCACCCAAAGCTGGCAGATGGAGGTCGTCAAAGAACTCGTGTTCAACAAAAACGGCTACATTGAAGAATCACATACAACCAAGGATACCGTGATCAACGTCTTTCCGAGAGACCTGGCTCGTACAACCTCGGATATCTATCAGCTTACCTATGCTGAAGCTTTAGATTACATTGCCTCCATTGAGCGAAGCGGGGCCGGAGGCATTGAGATTCCACAGGTTCAGTTGTTTGGAAGAATGGCTTACCCTTTCTCTATTATCGTTGTCATCATAGTTGGTTTTGCCTTTGCCAGTGTGCGCCGCAGGGGCGGAAAGGGAGCTTACCTCGCAGCAGGACTCACCATTAGTTTCCTTTATCTGGCTTTTATGAAGATCATTGAACCCTTTGGGTATTATGGAACACTATCTCCCGAACTCGCAGCCACCCTTCCCCATATATTCTTTTTCCTCTTAGGGATAGGATTGCTGATCGAGGCCAAAAAATAATATCAACATTCAACCATGAATGATCGATATTGCTAAGCCTCCGGCTGTGGTCCCCGATACATGTGCATATCCACCTTATCCTTCGAGCTGATGGCTCCGTGTTCCTTTTCATACCTTGCCACATTATCATTGAGGGCATTGGCCAGTCGCTTGGCATGATCCGGTGTTAGGATCATGCGTTTGACCACTTTGGCCTTGGGCAAACCGGGCATCACAGCAATAAAATCCAGTATGAATTCTGAAGGAGAATGGGTGATCATAACCAGGTTTGAATACGTTCCGGTTGCTTCCTCCTCTTTGAGTTCGATCTCCATTTGTCCGGGATTCATCGTCTGATCTTTCTTATCCATTTGATTGGCTTTTTTTAGAAATTAAATACTTATGGCTGATCTTATTCGTCAAGAAATCCTTGCTCTTTCATCCACTCATCATTATACACTTTATGAATGTAACGTGTACCACTATCCGGCATGATAATGACCATCAGGTCATCTTTACCCAGTGGGTTTTCTTTGATGTATTCCAAAGCTCCCATGGTAGCCGCTCCACACGACCACCCAACAAGTAATCCCTCTTCACGGGCCAGTCTTCGGGTCACATTTGCAGAGTCTTTGTCATTCACCTGTATCACTTCATCCACGTAGTCAAAGTCAATGGTTCCGGGAATAATATCTTCGCCTATCCCCTCAGTCATATAGGGTTTGATCTCATTCTTATCAAATTCACCGGTTTCAAAATACTTTTTATAAACGGACCCGAAACTGTCAATACCGATCACTTTGATGTCAGGATTTTGCTCTTTCAGGTACTTTCCAACCCCGGATATGGTTCCCCCGGTTCCCATTCCGGCCACATAATGCGTGATCTTACCTTCGGTCTGCTCCCATATTTCAGGTCCCGTCGTTTCATAATGAGCCAACAGGTTACTCTCGTTGTCATATTGATTGGGATAGTAGGAGTTTTCGATCTCCTCACTCAATCGTTTAGCCACAGAATAATAACTGTCAGGGTGATCCGCTTCAACATTCGTCGGGCATACGATCACCTCAGCCCCTAAAGCTTTCAAAAGATCCACCTTGGTCTTGCTCTGTTTATCGGTTGTGGTAAAAATACACTTATAACCTCGTGTTACAGCTACCAAAGCCAGCCCCATTCCGGTATTTCCGGAAGTTCCCTCAATGATGGTTCCACCTGGTTTCAGTAATCCTTTCTCTTCTGCATCGTCGATCATTTTAATTGCAATCCGGTCTTTTATACTGTGACCCGGGTTGAAATATTCCACTTTGGCAAGCAATGTGCCTTTTGAATTTCCATTTACATGATTCAGTTTGATGAGCGGGGTATTTCCAACCGCTTCCAGAATGGAGTTCAGATACATAGGGTATTTTTATTGATTAATTTTGTGCGCCAAAACTAAGAAATTATTGGTCCACACACTTAAGAATATTCGTTGAAGATCACTTAATCCACTTCGGATATTTAAATACAGATAATATTTACATATATGTGTTTTAAGGCTTATTTTCGAGCCGAAACAAAACCTATCTCATCACATGTTCATACATCAACAAAAACCAAAAGATTTTGACTGCGGCTACAACCTCGATCTCATGATCGCTGCCCTGCCGCGTATTGAAGACACTGAAGAACGCGTTTCATACGCAAAACGAGTTGTTGGATTGATCAAACAGAGCCACCCAACCTGGGTTGACAAGGACGGTAAAAGTGAAGCTGCCTGGGAACACTTCTTTAAACTGGCTGAATACGACCCAACCGAATATGGCATTTACAATCCCTATACGAGCGGTCAGGATGACGACGCCGAATAAGT
>JAASTO010000087.1 GCA_021767245.1 Balneolaceae bacterium | reverse complement strand
GCCATATTAAACGGGCGGCCAACAGACGGACGATTAGCCGGAACCATTGCTCTGCATTATCATGCCCTTATGAAAGGGGCGGATATTCTGAGAGTGCATGATGTAGAGGAAGCTTCGGATTCTATTCGTATATTCAACGCAATTCAATCTCAACAGTAACAGAAAGGAGCAGCTTTGTTCCCGATCGGTTTTCTCGAATTCGGAATTAAAGATTTTGCCGAGACGCTTATTATAGCGCTCGTATTGGTATATCTATACCGTTGGGTGAAGGGTACGTTTGCTATTCAGGCCGCCTTGGGCATCCTGTTTGTGGTGATACTGAATGTGGTGATCGGGATACTTGGGTTTACAACCCTGAATTCTATTCTGAGTCAGATCCTGGATGTGGGTATCATTGCCCTGATCATTTTATTTCAACCCGAGATCCGGAAGCTGTTGTACCGCCTTGGGACGAACACCAGCCTGGATCGATTCTTTACGACCAACAACTCTGACAAAACCATTGATGAGGTGATCGAAGCCGTCAAGGAAATGTCGAAGAACAAGATCGGTGCCTTGATCGTATTCGCAAGAACTTCATCCCTTCAGGATCTGGTTGATGCCGGGGTGAATATTGATGCCGAGATCAGAAGCGAGCTGCTGGTCACCATCTTCAAAAAGGAAACTCCACTGCATGACGGTGCCGTTGTGATCCGCGGAAACAGGATCGTGGCAGCAAGCTGCTATCTGCCTATCTCACAAAACCCGAATATCTCAACTTCATTTGGAACCAGGCACCGTGCGGCTGTGGGTATCAGCGAGTCAAACAACGTGTTTGTGATCGTGGTATCAGAAGAAACAGGCAGAATCTCCATTGCACGGAACGGAGCCCTCACCAGTGGACTGACCATTCAAAAGCTACGGGCTGAGATGGAAGAATCCTTTGGTAATCAGAAGTTTGAAGAAGATGTTGCCTTCAGTTCCCAAACCGATATGAACCTCAGCTGATCCGGACTCTTTCCTGCAGATCTTAATTCTGTGTCAATGAATAACGGGTTAACACAGGGTAGTGGTCACTCGTCGTTGATTCATAGTTCGGAATATAATCTTCAGGCTGAAAAGACATGACCGACTCACTCACATAGAACGCATATAGTTCATTAGAATTCAGGTGGTGATCGATCACGTCAGGGTATCCGGTTGTGGATGAGATATTGTTATCAGACAGTGTTTTTGTTGGGAAAATGTAATCGTCCGAATCGTCTACAAAAGCCTTGTAAACGGATTCTTTGCCTGAAGAAATAGACTCATCAATATCATCATTAAAATCACCGAACACCATCACATGGGCATCAGGCCAGGTGGTATCAAGGTATGATTTTAAGGCATTTGCAGCCGCCAGCTTTCTATCATAATCTTCATTATCAGTACAGCATTTGGCATGGATCAAAATGGCTACGATATCAGCAGATTCGTTACCAATGCTTGCAGTGAGCTGAACCTCAAGTGGTGGCCGGCCGGCAAACTCGTAATCATATTCTGTTAAGATGGGTTGAGCCGAATTTACCGTGACCAGATCAGACTTATAAATCAGGCCCACTTTCTGTTCATTGTTACCAAAATCTTCGTAGTAGGCAGAATCACTTTCCACAATTGGGTTGTTAGCTAAAAATCCTTCATAACCTTCAAGGCTGTCCAGCAGATCGTTGAAATGGGAAGTAGAAGTAACTTCCTGAACCGACCAGATATCCAGATCCAGTCCGGATATCACAAAACTGACGTTATCAAGCTGTAGATCCTCATTAGAGGGGCCTTGGCTGGTATCACCAAACCACTCCAGGTTCCACGTTCCGAAGTCCAGGGTTGAAGAAGTACCTACCGGTGCAAATTCGGTGTTTGGTTCAGGCTCGTTGGTATCAATTGGAGTTGGTGTCGTGTCGCTGCCACAACCAGAGAAAATGACGAGGGTAGATAGAAATAAGATAAGCGAAAGAGTGTGTTTACTGTATGACATAATAGATGAAAATTCTTGAATGATTAAGTATTTAAAAAGTGATCGATAAGCAGATTGGCTGCCTTTTGGGTTGAGACTTCTCCATTTTGAACCTGTTCCCGAAAGGTTTGAAGCATAGTATTCAGTTCCTTGTTCTCATAAAACTTACGGTGGAGCTCCTGATTGATGCTTTCCTCAAGCCAGTAAACGGCCTGTTGTTTTCTTTTGGCATCGAAAAGACCTTTGGTTTTGGTATGACGGATGAATTCGTCAATGATCGACCAAACTTCATCAATGCCTTTATTGTGATAAGCTGAACAGGTAGTGACTCTGGGAATCCAACCGGAGTCGGTTGGCGGGAAAAGGTGAAGTGCGTTTTTAAATTCGGATTTAGCACGTTTGGCGGCCTCTTCATTTCCTGAATCGGATTTGTTGATGGCAATGGAGTCGGCCATTTCCATGATGCCGCGCTTAATGCCCTGAAGTTCATCTCCGGCACCGGCGAGCATCAGTAATAAGAAGAAATCTACCATTGAGTGTACAGCGGTTTCGGACTGCCCAACCCCAACGGTCTCAATAAGAATGGTATCAAAACCGGCCGCTTCACAAAGCGTGATGGTTTCACGCGTACTCTGTGCAACACCGCCCAGCGATCCGGAAGTGGGAGTGGGACGGATGTAGGCTTTTGGGTTGTTCGAGAGGGTGTCCATTCGGGTTTTATCTCCAAGGATGCTTCCTTTAGTCCTCGAACTGCTTGGATCAACAGCCAACACAGCCAATGAACGGTTTTCCTTTTCAATGATGTAATTACCGAACGCTTCAATGAAAGTACTTTTCCCGACACCGGGCACACCGGTTATCCCAATTCGAATAGACTTTCCGGCATGAGGCAGGCACCCCTCAATGATATCCTGCGCCATTTCATGATGATCCCATTTTGTACTTTCGACAAGTGTGATCGCGCGGCTAAGGAGCATCCGGTTTCCGGAAAGTATGCCATCTATAAACTCTTGTGTTGTCGGGAGAGTGCGACTCATGAACCGTTGTCTGAGTAATTTTGGATGAGGGTATCAAGTATTTGCTTGGCAGCCCGTGGAATCACCGTGCCGGGACCAAATACAGCAGTCACGCCTGCTTTATACAGGAAGTCATAATCCTGTTGCGGGATCACTCCTCCGGCAATGACCATAATATCATCCCGCCCATGTTTCTTCAACTCCTCGATAACCTGAGGAACCAGTGTTTTATGTCCACCGGCCAAGCTGGAAACGCCCAGAATATGTACGTCATTTTCTATGGCCTGTCGGGCTGCTTCCTCCGGGGTTTGGAAAAGAGGGCCAATATCCACATCAAAACCAAGATCAGCGAAACTGGTTGAGATCACCTTGGCTCCACGGTCATGACCATCCTGTCCCATTTTGGCAACCATAATACGAGGACGGCGGCCATCCAGTTCGGCAAAATCATCTGCTCGTTTTAGGGCTGCTTTAAACTGATCGTCGTCCTTAAGTTCCGAAGAATACACGCCTGAAATTGATTTTATGGTTGCTTTATAACGGCCGAATGATTTTTCCATAGCGTCAGAGATCTCACCGAGGGTGGCTCTTTCACGCGCAGCGTCAATGGCTAAAGCTAATAAATTTCCTTCACCGGATGCAGCGCATTGGGTAATTTTATCAAGGCACTCTTTTACGTTTTCATCATTTCGGTCGCCTTTGGTTTGGTTGATCCGTTCGATCTGAGACCGCCGAACTTTATCATTATCCACTTCAAGAATATCAATATCGGATTTTTCATCGGTCACATACTTATTGATGCCGACAATGGTGTCTTTTCCGGAATCAATACGAGCCTGTTTACGGGCAGCGGCTTCCTCGATTCTCATTTTTGGAATGCCGGTCTCAATGGCTTTTGCCATACCGCCCAGTTCTTCAACCTCACCGATCAAAGTCCAGGCTCGGCGTGCGATCTTATCGGTCAGATATTCCACATAATAAGAGCCCGCCCAGGGATCCACGGCCTTGGTAATGCCGGTTTCTTCCTGTAGAAAGATCTGCGTATTTCGTGCAATTCGTGCAGAAAAATCAGTCGGTAATGCGATGGCTTCGTCCAGGGCATTGGTGTGCAGAGATTGGGTATGCCCAAGGGCTGCTGCCATGGCCTCGATGGTAGTTCTCGCAACGTTGTTGTAAGGATCTTGTTCCGTAAGGCTCCACCCGGACGTTTGGGAATGCGTTCTGAGTGAAAGGGACTTCGGATTTTTGGGGTTGAAGGATTTAACGATCTTGGCCCAAAGTAACCGGGCTGCCCGCATTTTGGCGATCTCCATAAAGTGGTTCATGCCAATGGCCCAGAAAAAGGAGATACGAGGAGCAAATTCGTCAATATCCATACCGGCCTCAATACCGGTTCGCAGGTACTCCAACCCATCTGCCAGGGTATAAGCTAATTCGATATCAGAAGTGGCTCCGGCTTCCTGCATATGATAACCACTCACTGAAATGGAATTGAAGCGAGGCATATTCTGAGAAGTAAACTCAAAGATATCACCAATAATCTTCATGGAAGGCACCGGCGGATAGATGTACGTATTCCGAACCATGAATTCCTTAAGAATATCATTTTGGATCGTACCCGAGAGCTGTTCGGGAGAAACTCCTTGCTCCTCAGCCGCCACAATGTAAAAGGCCATAACGGGAATTACAGCTCCGTTCATGGTCATCGAAACGGACATCTTGTCGAGTGGGATTTGATCGAACAGGATCTTCATGTCTTCGACAGAGTCGATAGCCACACCGGCTTTACCCACATCCCCAGATACCCGTGGGTGATCGGAATCATATCCACGATGCGTAGCAAGGTCGAAAGCAACAGAGAGCCCACGCTGCCCTGCGGCCAGGTTTCGGCGATAAAATGCATTGGATTCCTCAGCTGTAGAGAACCCGGAGTACTGCCTGATCGTCCACGGCCGAACGGCGTACATGGTCGAATAAGGTCCTCTTAGATACGGAGGAATACCGGCAGCATATTCAAGATGGTTCAGCGGTTCAATGTCACCTTGATTGAATTGTGGCTTAACCGAGATCTGTTCCGGGGTATCCCACTCAACATTATTGGGGGAGTTTTTTGAGGATGAACCGTTAAGCTTAAGGTCTATATTAGAAAAATCTTTCTTCATTATGCATCTCCTTTTTGGAGTTCAGCTTCAAGGTGCAAAGGTTCTATAGCCGGAATGTCAATCGTGTTTTCAAATGGAAGTTCGCCTGAAATATCTGTGAATTCCTGCTTGTGGGTTAGGTCATTGATGGTCACATCCGGTTGGTATTTATTTACGCCGACTAACACCTCATTTTCCTGTCTGTAAGCGCGGATCTTAGCCTGTCGGGCTTCCGTGATCAGATCATGGATGTATCCTGATCTCAAACTTTCATAGAACCCGCCTTTTTGTTCGATCTTTTGAAAAAGCCCCCAGGCTTGGTTGCACAGTTCTTCTGTGATAACCTCTATGTAATATGAGCCGGCAGCCGGATCTGAAACTCTGCTCAGGTAGGCTTCTTCCTGAAGGATCAACTGAGTGTTTCTTGCAATCCGGGAAGCAAAGGGAGTTGGCTCATTAAAGTGATCATCAAAGCGATGAACCGACATGCTTTGGCAGCCGCCAATAGCAGCAGACATGGCCTCAGTGGTGGTCCTGAGCATGTTATTGTAAGCATCATTTTGGGTTTTATTCCACAGTGCCGTTTCAGTCAGTATCTTTACCTGATGCTCAGAAACCCCATACTCGTTCAGTACCTGATCCCAGAGTAAACGGACAGCTCTGTATTTCCCGATCTCAGGGAAGTATCGCGTACCTGTTGAAAACCGAAAAGAGAGCTTATCGGCAAGTTCCTGATCCATACCCAGATATTCATTTCCTGCAGCAAGGGCAAAAGCGAGTTGGTGTACCAAATTGGCTCCTGCATTGGTGTAAGCTGAGGTATCTACAACTAAAGATATGGATGCTTGTGAGAGGGAACTCAGATACGGTTTGAGGTCCTCTCTATCCGGGAGTTTTCCACTCACCAAACATTGCGAAAAAAGATCCGCTGAAAAATGAAGGTCCAGTGAATCGTGATCCAGCTTGCGATTTGAAATGATCTCTCTGAGCCACCCGGCCACTTTCGGAGTCGAAATGGACGGACCAAATACTATGGAAATGATCTCGATCTGAATGTCTTTAAACAAGGTTTCAAGATCACTTTTGGATGAAAGGCTATTTGAATTTAGACGAAGATCAAGTCCGCCGGCACCATTTTCAAGGGCGTGTAAACACTGCTTGTTGGCTTCTTCCGGACAGGCAGCCTCAATGATCTCAAGTACGTTCCAGTTTCCGGAAGTGGTCAAAGGTTGTATGGAGTGACCGAGTGACTTAAGGTCTTCGGAACGATAGAAAGGAAGAACATTGAAGCCTTCACCGGTATCCCATCGGAGAACGTCCTTGTAGTTCTTGCCCTTCAGGTCTTTCTGTATGATTTCTTCCCATTTTTCAGTGGATACAGGGGGGAACTCGTTGAAATCAAGTTCATCCTCAAAATTCAGATCTTTCAAAACAATACAGGTTGAGAGTTGGGATTAATAATAGACATACAAAATAAAGAGGTCAGAAGTTCTTTACTAACCAGTGTTAAAAAATACCGTTTTGATTAGTAAAAAAGCGCTTACAATTTGTATATTCCTGACCCTACTCACATAAATATTAATAACGACGTACTAAGAAGGACATGACGGACCAATTAATTGCCCCACTGACTCAGCTTACCGAAGATGAACAAATGTTAAAGGAAGCTGCGGCTGATTTTGCACAAGCTTCGATCAAACCCTTGGTTGAAGAAATGGATGAGAAAGCAAAACTTGATCCGGATCTGGTGAAGCAATTTTTTGAGATGGGGCTAATGGGTATTGATATCCCGGAACAATACTCAGGCGGCGGCGGAACCTTTATGATGTCGATCGTTGCTATTGAGCAGATCTCCCGTGTGGATGCTTCGGCTGGTGTTTTTATGGATGTTCAGAATACGCTGGTAAACAATGCCTTTGTGAATTTTGCCTCCGATCATCTAAAAGAAAAATATTTGCCACAACTAGCCACTGAAAAAGTAGGAGCTTACTGTTTGTCAGAGGCCGGTTCAGGTAGTGATGCTTTTGCTCTTAAGGCTTCAGCTAAAGAAGATGGGGATCATTTTGTATTGAATGGAGCAAAGCTTTGGATCACCAATGCCAATGAAGCGGATATCTTCCTTGTAATGGCTACCGTAGATCCTGATGCCGGGTATAAAGGTATTACTGCTTTTGTGGTAGAGCGCGGTATGGAAGGCTTTTCAATCGCCAAAAAGGAAAATAAACTGGGTATCCGAGCGAGCTCAACCTGCGAGATCCTGCTGGAAGATGTTCGGGTGCCAAAAGAAAATGTATTAGGTGAAGTTGGAAAAGGATATAAAGTAGCCATCGAGACCTTGAATGAAGGTCGCGTTGGTATTGGAGCCCAGATGATAGGTATTGCACAGGGTGCTTTTGATGCTGCTTTGGAATATGTACAGGAGCGTAAGCAGTTTGGTAAAGCTATTGGAGAGTTTCAAGGTGTTCAGTTCCAGCTTGCAAGAATGGCTACAGATATTGAAACTGCCAGATTACTGGTTTACAACGCTGCCAGAAAGAAAATGGCCGGACAAAATTTCCTGAAGGAAGCCGCTATGGCTAAATTCTATGCTTCAGAAGTAGCTGAAAGTGTAAGTTCTCAGGCCGTGGATCTGTTTGGCGGATATGGATATGTGAAAGAATATCCCGTAGAGAAATATTACCGTGATTCCAAGATCGGTAAGATCTACGAGGGTACAACGAACATGCAGCTTAGCACTATTGCCAAGTTGCTACTTCGATGAGTGAGTGAGAAAAAGGGGGCTTCGGCCCCCTTTTTATTTTAAGGTTGTTTGTTTCGGAATCTCAGTAAGCCGTTAAAGACCCCATTTTTGTTCAACTCTTCCTGAGAAATGGCACAGCGGAAACCAATATCATAATCCTGAATATCAGCAAGTACGCCCACTCTCCAATATACTTTTGCCATTGGGGTCCCGTCTCTGAAACTGCCCCCTCTTATAATTCTTATGCTACTTTTTTCAAGATCATGCCAGGCGTCAGGGTTTTCGTAAAATTGATAGTAAGCTCCGATCCATTCATACACATTTCCGCTCATGTCATGAATACCCAGGTCATTTGGTCTTTTTGTACCCGTTTGGTACGCAAAAGAAATATCACCTTCATTGGTGATCGCATAGTCAGACAATGAATCGGGTGAATTGGTTCCTGAAAAAAGGCGCTTTTTCCCGCCTTCACGGGCGGCATATTCCCATTCATTTTCAGTCGGCAGCCTCCACCCAAAATGCTCACAAAAAGCTTTGGCATCATGCCAATTCACATATACGGCAGCTCTTGATCCTCGTCCGTAATTATCATTCCTGGGTAACTCTTTTCCCTGAGAAGCTGCAAATTCATCATACTGCTGAAAGGTTACTTCATACTTACCAATATAGAAGTCATTTAGAGTGACCTCATGTAAGGGCAGAGCATCAGTATTGGTGCTGTCGATCAGATCACCCATGAGAAAGGTTCCCCCTTCAACAAAAACCATTTCGGGTTTCAATATTGAAGGGTTTTTCTGTAACATTGCACACCCGCTAAAAAAGGTGAATGCCACTAAAACAGCTATGTGTTCATATTTAATCATCTTGTTACTAATATAATAGTAATAACAAAATTAATTTAGAAATTTTGGAATGATGTTGTTACATACAGAGTTTTAACTTGGCAGATAAGACCATTGGATCAAATAAACAAAGCAGTAATGGACCAAAAAATATTAGATCAGCTGAAGCAATGCAGTAAGGATGAAGCATCCTATTCGAAGCTGAAAGAGCTGTACACGGAACTTGAAAACAGATTTTTAAGAGTGAACCAGCAGCTCTCGCTTCTTGAACAAGCCATCAAGCATGATTACGATTCTATTCTGATCACAGACCTTGATCTTGAGAAACCCGGGCCAAAGATCGTTTATGTAAATGATGGATTTACCAAGATGACCGGTTATACCAAAGAAGAAGCCATCGGAAATACCCCGCGAATGCTTCAGGGTGAAAAAACAGATCGTCATGTTCTCGATCGCTTAAAAGAGCGACTGATTGAAGGACAGGCATTTTTTGGTCACACAGTGAACTACAAGAAGGATGGAAGTGAATTCATCAACCAATGGGACATTCATCCTCTGACCAACAAGAACGGAGAGATCACCCACTGGGTATCTTATCAAAGAGACATTACAGATCGCAAAGAATCGAGTAAACTGGTGTTTGATGCCAACCTGGATTTTGACAACCTGGTAGAAGAGTCCAAGAAAACCTTCGTGGATCTTGACGTTCAGGGCAATATCATTTCCTCCAACAGTTCCTTTAAGAACCTGCTTGGGTATGATGCGGATGAATTCAAAACCATTAAGTTCTGGGATCTTGTATTAGAGGATGACAAAGAAGAAGTAAAACGACTGTTTTCAGATTTTGATGCGGAGCAGATAGAAGATTCGCCTTACCAATGGGAGTTTACTCAGAAAGACGGTGAGACCGTTAAACTGGAGGGTAAGGTCAATTATTTTGTAAATAACGAAGAGACGATCATCAGGATCCATTTTGATAATATTTCACTGAGAGATCGCATCATCGAAACACTGAAGCGTAAGAAAAAGGACCTGGAATCCATTGTCGGGAAAAAAGATGAGTTTGTGTTACGCTTTGTGATACAGGAAAACGGACAGACCGGATGCAAGTTTGTATCCGATGGGTACTCGGCCCTGACAGGTCTTGATCCGGATATAGTGATCAAGGAAGGCGTGAAAAATGTAGTCCATGCCGATGATCTGCGTGATGTGGAAGATGCCATGGAGAAAGCCTTTGAAGGTACATCCACCAGCGTTAATTGTCGATATAAAACCTCTGACGGCAATTATATTTCAGTAGTCCAATCCTTTAAGCCGGATTATGGCGCTAATGGAAAGCTTGTTGAGAGCGTAAAAAGCGTTGCGATGGTGGAGCTTGAAGTGGAGAATTGACTCTT
>JAASTO010000003.1 GCA_021767245.1 Balneolaceae bacterium | reverse complement strand
TCCCCATCCCGGCTGACCAAAGATCTCAACTCCGGTGCCGATATCGAATGACCATAGTTCGTCATCTACACTTCCATCCTGATCGAATTCATCCTGCCAGACAATATTGGTGTAGGAATCTTCAGGCTCATTGTTACTGCTGCATCCGGAATAGATAAACAGCAGTAGGGCAAGAACCGATAGGGATTTTAAGCTTCTCATCATAGTTTATGCAATTACAGTGATTATTAGTTTTGTACTATGTTATCCAGATAGAAGGTACCGGCTGTCGTTCCGGGACCATCCATAAAGAACACGATTCTTCCATATTGATCTGAAGAACTAAATGACCATGTCAGCTCTTCCCAGCCTGAACCTGAATGATTCGCAGTCAACTCAATATCAGCTGCGCCATTGGCTCCTGCTTCAAACTTCAGAAGAACAGGAATGGCTGAATTGGAATACACATCAGCCGTAATGGTTGAACCGGCACTCAGATCCAGAGGAGTCTCAAGGTTCACCAATGCTCCCTCGTATTGTGCACCAATATTTGTGATCGAACCTACATTGTTAGATGCGGTATTTGTACCGGATGGATCCGGATTTTCAACAACGCTGAATGAGGCACCATTGAACACATCAAAGGTGTAATTGATATTTGGTTCATCAAAGGTCATCGGGATAGATGGAGCAGCCTGACTTACAGATGCATCTTTGTATAGATAGATATTATCTACGTATATAGTGGCACCTTGTAATCCGGGACCTAGGTCAGAATCCAGTACGATCTGACCAAGATTTGATTTGCTGGCCATACCGGATATATCAAGCTCAACACTTATCCATTGTTCAGAAACCAGGGCAGGATTACTACTGGCATTGATGGTTGTTGATACAATGGTATCATCACCGCCATCAAAGGAACCATCTGCTCCAAAATCTCTAAGATTAACTCTCAATGCTGAGTTTGGCTCAATTGGATTCGGGAGGTAAACATCCATCGTGAGGTAATCCATTTCAGAACCATCAATGGTCGGTACGTTTTGATTGAATTCGATACCCACAAAGTTGAAGTTCTCATAGTTCAACACATTGTTTCCATCGACTGAAAAGTCATTGGATGTGGTAGTCTGAAACGGTGCATAAAATCCGTTGTAAAAATCGACCGGTACATTCTCATAGGTATCACTGAAAATTGAGATCACACTTTCCGGAGCTTCTGTCGGAGTTGGAGCCGCTGTAAAGTTACCTATGGATTCTACGGTTAGGGAACCGTTTGCCTGTTCACCACCAAGGGTGGCCGTGATCTCAGCGGTTCCCTGCCCAACTACAGATACGGTTCCGTTGTCATTTACAGTGGCTACGCTTTCATTTGAAGAAGCAAAGGCGAAATAAGCCGGAGCTGCTCCAACGGTTATATCCACACCATTCGCCTGATTGATGGTAAAATTGAGTCCCTGAAGCTGAATCGTTGAACCGATAAAACTGGTTTGAGTCTCTTCATTCCCATTTTGGATAGCCGGACGAGCCTGAGCCAGGGTTGAAATATTCTCGAATTTCACTTCATCCACCCAAAATGAGTAACCGTCTCCATCCTCCGGACCTTCCGCATACCAGAACATACCCTGCTGTGAAGTAAGCAAAGAGGCATCGGGAATAGGAACAATGTATTGTTCCCAATTAGTAGTCAGCTTAAGGTTGTTGAGGGTCACTGCGTACTCATCCCCATAGAAATCTCGACCAAACCCGATCTCGTTTATGGTACCGGCTTTGGTACCTTTTGCATAAAAGGTAAGGGCGTTGTAAGAAGTCAGGTTTCTGCCTCCGTTCTCATCACGGAAAATAGCTCCGGCATACGATCCGGCAGGATCGCCTTCGTTGGGAACATCAAAGCGCATGGAGGCTCCGCTGTTATCGTAGGTGTCTTCTCCATCCACACTGAAAGCATCCGGTCTGGAGCCTTCAAAAGGGTAGTATTCCAGGCCTGAACTAAAACTGTCAATGAATACATCAGGATTTGAGGGGAATTCCGGTTCTTTTAATCCATCAACCGATCTTTCGCACCCGGTTGCCGCGAATATGAGCAGAAACCCTGCCAGAATCGTACGTGTAAAGTTTTTTATATACATTTTATTCATGGTTCTAGCCTCTTCTTAATTCGTAATATCAATTTGTATGTAGGTTCTGAACTCCCACTCAGTACCGTTACCAAAGCCGGGAGCTGTAGGGTCAGGAACCATCTCTCCGCTCGGATCCATCATGTAAGCGGGAGCGTATCTTGGGGAATATTGATCCAATGATCTCCAGGTTCCTCTTACTCCAATACGGGTAGAAGGCAGATCGAACCAGTCAGGTGTACCAAGATCGGTTGAGAAATCAGCCATTAACTGCAGTGGGAAAGTTAGGTTGAAGTCACGGTGGTAGTCATATGGACCCCAGTCATCTACTTTAACAAATCCACTGAATTTCATTTTCTTGTAGATCATGCGTACATCACCGCCAAAGCGACTGATGAGTCTCGGGTCGCTGCCGTTAGCTTGTGCATCACCACCATACAGGTTGGCGATAATTCCGAGATCTCTGTTCACTTTGGAGACGATCCGTGTGTGGACCTCCCATAGATCTTCGGCAGGCGGTGCTCCCGGGAATGGGAAGAATGTACGTCCGTCAGGCAAAATACCAATGGCGGCATCCCTGGTGGTTGGTAAGTGTCTGAACACAAAGCCTAAGCTCATCGCAAATCGGGCATCCTCAGCCATGTCATTGTTCCACTCGTACATGTAGGTACCGGGAGTCGGATCGTAGGTTAGCAATAACTCACCGGCGATCTGCTCACGGTTACCACCTACTACAAATGGATCGTCAAGTATGTTACGCGGTCGTGCAGGTGCATCCAGATCAGATGGTACCGGCCCTTCGATCGGCTTCTGCCAGAGGAAGTTTGGCGCAACCTGCAGGTTTCCAATGTTGTAGGTAAAACCTGAGAGAACGTTATACTGATTTCCGCTTCCGCTGTCTTTCAGTCTCCATCCTGTGAAGGTCATGGTTTGATCAGCTCCACCATTAGCTACAAGGCCCATTACAGCCGATTGTGCATACCAATTGAACAAGCCTTTGGTGTAAGTGAATTTGATCTTACCACCCCAGTTATCCTCGGGTTTGATCTCATCCACATAGGTATTATAACTGCCATCAGATTGCTCTCTAACCAGCTGGAACTCACGACCATTTAATGGCTCACCGGCCCAGATACCTCCGAGTTCGATCCCGAAATTGCCGAAATCACGTCCGGCTGCCAGGGTTACGCGCCTTGTTTTAGGTTGAGGAATAGCAAAAGAACTACCGGTCACCCCCTGTCTCTCAATATCTTCGTGATAAATTCCGGTCAATGAAGTTTGTCCTACATTGGTAGAATACTTCAGCAGAACTGCCGGGTTAGCTCCCCACCACAATTGTGGACCAAAGGCGAGCTTAAATCCATCGAACATCTTCTTACCTTCGGCTTCAAAGCCAAACGGGGCAATACCGTTATATATATCGATCTGCTCACCGTAATTGGCCTCAGGATACAATCCAAAGAAATCACCTTCGTATCCCCAGTGGTAATGTCCGGTTCGGTAGAACCCATCCAGGTTAAAATACTCCTGATTCCAGGAGTAGCTTGCGCTGTAAACTTCCACTCTGTTCAGCGACTCAGCCGTGATATTTCCATTCTGACCCAGTAACTCAACGGCGCGGCCTCTGTTCTCGTAAAAGATCTCGTCAATGGGATTTTCAGCCACATTTCCCAGAATATTGGTCACTACTTCTGCTCGCATGTTTGGAGCCGGATTGGCTTCCACCCCAATGAAGTAGGATTGCATGTGGTCAAAGCCTTGCTCATCAGGATACTGAACGGTACCCGGGTCTGCATCTTCAGGCGTTGTGATCTTGCTGCCACCAGTGTTAAAAGTTTCAAAGGTGGCTGAGAATCTGCTCAAATTTATCAGGTCTGCACTACCCTCGGCTTGCCCGCCTCCTGCATTGGCTCTCAGATCTGCATCAATGATCGATATATTTTCAAAATGTCGTTCAAGATCATTTCGGCCTGTATTCTGACCATATGGATCGAACTGATGAACTTCTTTAAGGACATAATAGGCTGTTCGAGGAAATAACTTATAATGCCCCTCCAGATCGGTTGGTCCTTTGGCCATAATACCGAACCATTCTTCATTCATGTTATTTTCACCTTCCGCAAAATCAAACTCATAACCACCATTCGACCATGAGGCATTGGTATCGTGGGTATTAAGGCCTTCTGTCTGACCATATTTCCACCATCCGTCACTGAACTGAAAGGTAAAACCACCGATCGAATTATCGTTTCCGCCCATCCCGGCTGCATTTTTATAGATCTCTTTCCAGTTACTGAATAGATAAGTTGCTTGTTCAGTTTGTGCCTCCTGAAGCGTTCTTGCGTTAAATCTGTCTGAACCAAACTCCGTTAGCATCACCGGTTTATCATATTCTTTGTTTACTCTTTCATATAAGTCGGTGAAGGTCATACCCCGGTAGGTATTGGTACCGAAGATGTCCATATCCGGCAACAACTCAGTTATAACCTCCATGAACAGGAGGTCACCGTTGGCGATGGCAATAGGCCGGCTATCGTCGATCTGTTTCATCTGAACCGCAGCCTCGTTGAATAACTCATACATGGCACGTGCCCGAATGGTGGATTTTCTATCCTCCATAGGGATGTCTTCCGTCTCGGCTCCATCCCAGAAAAGTCCGTAATTATTTTCATTCCCTAATAAGAAAAGGAGTAAACCCGGAGTGTCCTGATATTCTTCTACCAGTTGAGTCACCTCTCCAAGTAATAACTCTCTCACTCTTGGATCAGAATATTCTGTGTTTGCCATCCAGGCTCCGTCTACGGTCAGACCATAACGGCCAAATGAGTGATTGAGCATGGTATAAATCCCGTAGTTCTCATAGATATAGGTGATCCACTGCTTAGGAATGCCGGTATAAACACGAATGGCATTTACCCCCATATTTTTAAGTAAAGACATTTCGTAGTCAAGGGCTCGCTTAATGAATTCCGGCGATTGATTCCAAAGACTGTAAGCGTAGTTGGTACCTCTTGGGAAATAATCCCAGTTCATACCGTTAATGATTTCAGGTTCACCATCAACAAGTAGCTGCCAGCCTTCTGGCGTTTTCTCGACGGTAACCTCTTCTTGTTGACCCATTATTGCAGTGGAAATACCCAATAACATAATGAGTAGAAAGACGGGCTTTTTCATATCTGATTATTTTAGTCGTGTTCGTTCATTTGTACCTGAGAGGACACCTATACAACTGTGATCATCTCAGCTCCTGCGACATTACCATCAGCCCCGCGGAATATCAATATTTACAATGTATATACAAGAGGCATGGAACCGCTTTTCTAACCGAAAAAAGCCCTTTTATGCCGTATAAAGCAATTTATTTGGTTTCAACAAATCGTTACTGTTTTGTTAAGAAAATTCGCCCTGTATATACGATTTAAAGGTAGGATCATGTGAAATGGCAGATAAGAAAAGAATTTTCTCAGGTAGTTTTACATTATTCATCAGTCCCAAAAATGATCTTACGAAATGCTTAGCCACTCTTATTTTTTCGTATATAAAGATGATATGAAGAGCCCGAAAATATCTTTCTACTTCTCTTCTATCTCTTAAGTCTTAAAGCGAGCCAAAAAAGTCTTATCTGATATCCAGTGTCTACCGAGCGCTGACTTAAGAGTTCCTTTCTAGCAAGTCAGTGACTTGAATTAAGGCAAACAGCAATTGGACTTAAGAAAAACCAAAGCGCGTATTGGAAGTCTGAGACTTCCTGAGCATAAACTTTTCAGTCTCCGCTTCGCTCAAGACTGAAAAGATCCTATTGTGGTTGTAAAGGAATAGAAAACAAAAAAATGTATAGGTCATAGATCTCTTAAGTCTTACAGCGAGCCAAAAAAGTTTTATTCGATATCCAAAAACCTACCGAGCGCTGACTTAAGAGTAGATCTTTAGCAAGTCTCTGACTTGCATTAAGCCTACCACATTTTATATTTAATTATGACGGGGTTTAAAATATATAATCACCAGCAAGCTCATTTCATCACTTTTGCAGTAGTAGATTGGATTGATGTGTTTACAAGAAAAGCCTATAAAGATATCATTGTAGGCAGTTTAGCATACTGCCAAGCCAACAAAGGCTTAAAAATTCACGGTTGGTGTTTAATGTCTAATCACATCCATTTGATTGTTAGTGCAAGAGAAGGTTTTAATCTTTCGGATATACTACGAGATTTTAAAAAATTTACTGCCTATTCAATTTTGAATGACCTCCAATCAAATACAAAAGAAAGCAGAAGAAAATGGATGCTGTGGATGTTCAGAAAAGCTGGAAGTAAAAACTCAAATAACACCAAGTACCAGTTCTGGCGTCAGGATAATCGGCCTATGGAAATCAAAAACAATTTATTCTATTCTCAGAAAATGAAATACACTCATTACAATCCTGTAAAGGCTGGTTTCTGCAAAAGACCACAAGATTATCCATACAGTAGTGCTCAATGGTATATCGATAAAACCGGGCTGTTGGAAATTGATGAGTTATTGATTTGAATAGAATTACTTTTGGTTACCCCTAGATCTCACTTAGATCTCTTAAGTCTTAAAGCGAGCCTCAATAATATTATTCTATATTCAAAACCTACCGAGCGCTGACTTAAGAGCTCAACTCTAGCAAGTCTCTGACTTGCATTATAGATTTGTATCAAAAGCAAACCCAAAGCCCGTATTGGAAGTCAGTGACTTCCTAAGTATGAACTTTTCAGTCTCCGCTTCGCTCAAGACTGAAAAGATCTTATGTAAGCTGACATCACATATTACGCCGGTATTGCCCACCAACTTCATAGAGTGCATGGGAGATCTGTCCCAGTGAGGCTACCTTAACGGTTTCCATCAGCTCCTCGAACAAATTACCTTTGTTACGGGCTACTTCCTTAAGTCTTTCGATCGCCAGTTCTGCCTCTTTTTCGTTTCGTTTCCAGAATGCTTCCAGGTTTTCGATCTGCTGTCGTTTTTCTTCTTCGGTTGAACGAATAAGCTCGATCTCTTTCTCTTCTTCCTCACCTCCCTCTTCTTTCTGGAAGGTATTCACTCCAATAATTGGAAGTTCCCCGGAATGTTTCTTGGATTCATAATAAAGCGACTCATCCTGGATCTTGCCACGCTGGTACATATTTTCCATGGCTCCAAGCACCCCACCACGTTCAGTAATACGATCAAATTCAGTCAGGATAGCCTCTTCAACCAGATCAGTGAGTTCTTCTATAAAGTAAGACCCCTGATTAATATTCTCATTTTTAGCGGTTCCCAGCTCTTTGTTTATGATCATCTGAATGGCGAGAGCTCGACGGACCGATTCTTCAGTCGGCGTAGTGATCGCCTCATCATAGGCATTGGTATGCAGCGAGTTACAGTTATCATAGATCGCCAGAAGCGCTTGTAAGGTGGTACGGATATCATTGAATTGGATCTCTTGTGCATGCAGCGAACGGCCACTGGTTTGAATGTGATACTTCAGCTTTTGAGATCGATCATTGGCTTCATATTTATTTTTCATGGCAACCGCCCAGATTCTTCGGGCTACCCGGCCAATGACCGCATATTCCGGATCCAGTCCGTTACTGAAAAAGAACGACAGATTATGGGCAAAATCATCCACTTCCAGTCCACGTGCCAGATAATATTCCACAAAGGTAAACCCATTAGCTAAGGTAAAAGCAGCCTGTGTGATCGGGTTTGCACCGGCTTCCGCTATGTGATACCCTGAAATTGACACTGAGTAATAGTTTCTGACCTTATGCTCAGTGAAGTAGGTCTGAATATCTCCCATCATTTTCAGGGCAAATTCAGTGGAGAAGATACAGGTATTCTGAGCCTGATCTTCCTTCAGTATATCGGCCTGAACGGTTCCCCGAACTACATTTAGTGTATCTTCCTTGATCTTATCATAGGTTTCCTGATCAACCAGTTCATCTCCGGTTATCCCCAGCAGACCAAGTCCAAATCCATCACTTCCGGCGGGTATCTCAATACCATATTCTGGCGCTTTTACCCCCCTGTCTTTGAAATATTTTTTGATCTTTTTCTGAGCCTGTTCCCATTTTCCGTTTTCTTTCAGGTAGCGTTCAACTTCCTGATCAATAGCCGTGTTCATGAACATAGCCAGTATCATCGGCGCCGGACCATTGATGGTCATGGAAACCGATGTTTTTGGTGAGGTCAACTCAAATCCAGAATATAGTTTCTTCATATCATCCAGCGTACAAATACTCACACCGGAGTTACCGATCTTGCCATAAATATCAGGGCGATAACCCGGGTCTTCACCGTATAACGTTACCGAGTCAAATGCGGTGGAAAGTCGGGCTGCCGGCATTCCTTCACTTACATAGTGAAACCGTTTATTGGTCCGCTCCGGAGTCCCTTCACCGGCAAACATTCGGGTTGGGTCTTCTCCTTCCCGTTTAAATGGAAACACCCCGGCTGTGTAGGGAAAATAACCCGGCAGGTTTTCCTTCAGGGCAAATTTAAGCTGCTCGCCTTTGTTCTTCGTTTTAGGAAGAGCCACGCGTGGTATCATCAATCCACTGAGTGATTCACGGTATAACTTATTTTTGAAGGACTTATTACGGATCTTAACCTCAAAATACTCCTGCTGATATTGTTCAAACAGCTCATCCCACCCCTCGATGATCCGCTTTGGAAGCACATCCAGTTTTGCCAGCCAGTGCTCGCGCATTTTGGCCAGGTTATCTTTCATAACTTCTTTCTCATCAGGATTCCAGTTCTCCAGCTGATCGATGGTACCTGATACCTGATCCAGCTTGGAAGCTACATCTACCTGCTCATCCACCCATTCGTGATAGTCACGTACAGTTTCAGAGATCTCTGAAAGATATCGAACCCGTTTTCCCGGAATGATAGCCTGTGCCTGAATGTCTTCTGCAGGATGTGGATTTGTATAGATCTTGGTTTCCCAGCCCATCTCATAACGGTCGTTGATATGATCCACAATAGCTTTGAACAAGCGGTTTACCCCTTCATCATTGAACTGAGCAGCTATGGTTGGGTACACCGGCATATCTTCCTGCTTGGCATGCCATCTGCCGGAGTTACGGATCATTTGCTTTCTGATGTCACGAAGGGCATCGAGAGAACCTTTTTTCTCAAATTTATTCAATACTACTAATTCCGCAAGATCCAGCATATTGATCTTTTCAAGCTGAGTGGCAGCTCCATATTCGCTCGTCATCACATAGATCGGGATATCCGTGTATTCCACAATCTCTGTACCGCTCTGACCAATTCCGGACGTTTCCACGATAATAAGATCAAAACCGGCAACCTTGTACAGTTCGATGGCTCCCAATAAGCCCTTACTTGTGGAACGGTTGGAGGCTCGGGTTGCCATACTTCGCATAAATACACGGTCGGTATCAATGCTGTTCATTCGAATACGATCACCCAGCAAGGCACCACCTGTTTTTACCTTTGAGGGGTCCACTGAAATGATTCCTATGGACAGGTCTTCAAATTCTGTCAAAAATCGGCGTACGATCTCATCGGTCAATGAACTCTTTCCGGCTCCCCCGGTTCCCGTGATCCCGATTAATGGAATGGTCTTTTCGCTGACCTCAATAATCTTATCCTTAGCATCGATCAGTTTACCATCCTTATAGGTCAAAACATCTGTATGATCATTTTCAATGGCGGTCAGAGCTCTTGCAAGCTGACCATTTTCCCGCTTCAGCACTTTCTTCATGTCCGGCTTATTTACCTCGATCGGGTCGAAGTCGCAGGCTTCCAGCATAAAGTTGATCATGCCTTGAAGTCCCATCTTACTCCCATCTTCCACTGAGAAAATGCGGGCTACTCCGGCTTTGTGCAGGTCTTCAATTTCTTCCGGCACGATCACACCGCCACCGCCACCAAATACTTTGATATGTCCGGCTCCATTTTCTTCAAGAAGCTCGATCATATATTTGAAGTACTCAACGTGACCACCCTGATACGAGCTGATAGCAATACCCTGTGCATCTTCCTGTATCGCACAATTCACGATCTCGTGCACAGATCGGTTATGCCCCAGATGTATAACTTCTGCCCCGCTGCTTTGCAGAATGCGACGCATGATGTTGATACTGGCATCATGACCATCAAATAAACTGGCGGCCGTTACAAAACGGATCTTGTTCGTGGATTGATACGGCTGTGGATTCAGCGTTCCGTTTTCTTCGGTTGTGTTCTTCTTTGATGACTTAGACTTCGTTTCTACTGACATAACTTAATTTCTTGATGTTTGGAAGCGGTTCCAAAAGATAACGATTTGTTTAGGGATTTTCGATGCTTGTTTACGTTGTTTATTAAACCCGGCAGCAGATCAGAGAGCGGGCCCTGAGTCCTTATTTTTGGGTTCTTTATACACCAGTGTTCGGTGTGGATAAGGTATCTCAATTCCTTCTCTGTCAAAGCGTTTTTTAATACTCTCAAGCAGGTCGCATTCCATAACAAAGGCATCGGGGGGATTATTGGCCCAACTCCAAGCTCGCAGATTTACCGATGACTCCCCCATCAGAATTACCCTAACCGGAACCCTGGGTTCTCCTCCTTCAATTTGTTCTTCCGTGCGCACATCCACCGAAAGCGGGTGTTTTTCAACCTCATCCCTCATGATCTCTTTGGCCAAGTCAATATCCGAATCGTAGCTGATACCCAGATCTATGAACTTACAGATCTGACTGTCTTCATAATTTGAGTTGATCACAACCTCATTACTGATAACAGAGTTAGGAATGATAATGCGTTTATTTTCGAAGTTACGGATCACTGTATGACGAAGATTAATGTCTTCAACGACTCCCGTAAGGTCTGTTCTGACCAAAATACGGTCACCGATCTTGTAAGGTTTAAATATCACTATAAACAACCCACCGATTACATTCGATAAAGCAGCCTGCGAGGCAAAACCTACGGCCACAGCCAACAGACCAGCACCGGCAAGCAAAGAGGCTGCGATCACTCGAAGCTGAGGGATCATGTAAATGGCAAAACTGATACCGGTCGTATAGATCAGAACAATGACCGACCTCTTGAAAAAGACCAGATTGGTCACATCCTCGTTATCATCGGCAGCCTTGGTTCGCTTGATCATCAAATTGATGATACGTGTGGTAACCGACGCAATGATAATGGTCAGCAATATGATCACGCCTACCAGTAACGGAATGTGAAAAGACGGATCTATGTATTGATCAAAAAAGTCACTCATACTGATCTAATTAAACGTAATTTGTACTTCTGATGTAAATCCTGACTGCACATTCAGGTTTTGTTGAATGTAATATTTTTCGGGCGACTGATAGGGATCAGCCTGCCCTCTGTTCCATTTTCCATCCTTATTCTCATCCCTGAAAACCGTGATGGTATATTTTACAGGAGGCAGATCAGTTATGGTCTGTTGTCTATTAAATTCAATTTTTTTGATCTCCCTTCCTGAAGGACCCTTCAAACTGACAACATGCTGATGAGTTGAATCGGCATCAAGTATTTGGATATCGATCTCTCCATACTCAGTTGAATCCCAGATATTCGGTTCAAATAGCTGCCTTCTCTGTGTCATGGGATTCCAAGCCAGAAACTGATAATCCACCCCTTCGATCCAGTTTTCCTGAGGGCCAATGATCAACCTGTTGTTTTGAACCATAATTTCAGGCCAATCATCAAAATCGATATCGCCCTCTATCACAACCAGCGAATCAACGATCTCAGGTTCGAAAATGGGAGCCGCGTAAACAATGGTCAGTGAATCATTAACCAAAAGGTCTGCTTCCAGATCACGGCCGATGATACGTTGCTGAGTGGTATCCTCCTGTGAAGTCCCTGTAAATTCAAAAAGGTCTTCCGGAGGCACGTTACCTGCATTATCCGTTACACCCGATGGGTCTATTTTGTAGCTATTATTCTCCAGCAAAGGATCTTTACTCTGAGCAAACAAGACAAAAGGCTCTTCCTCAGAAATATACAATGGATAGGCGGTGGTATAATTATTTTCGAGGCTGTCCGTAATGGTGAACCTAACATCCTTTTGGGTGGTGATATTTTCACTGAAGCGTAACCTCATTCTGTTTTGTGAAAAAAGCCCCACTCCCTGCAAAATGGGTTTTATGGTATCAGGCTGAGCCGTATATACCACATCAAGGATATCAGATCCGGATTTAGGGAGTTGAATGCTTTCTTCATAGAATGGATAGGCACTCTCATTCTCCCTGTCCCAGATCTTATTGCGATTTCGGTCGTCTACGATCAATGCTTTGTAGGTGCCTTCTGACAGATATGAAAAATTAAAGACCCCACCGGTGTCGGTCTGTGCCTGATAGGTGGCTCGTTTTGTCAGATCAAACGGTTGACGGTAGAGTAGTACTTTTTTATCCGGAGCCGATTCTCCGGTTTCAGCCAAACGAATTCTACCCGTGATCTGTCCGCTATCAATTTCATCACCTGTTGAAATAGCTAAGGTGACCGGTTTAGACATTTTGTTATTTCGGGTATCTGTGATGTCCGTCCCCAGCTTGATGATCACCGTTGTAGAATCCGGGAAGTCATCCTCGAATTCAATGCTCATCATTTTTCGCTTCCAGGATATATCATAGCTGATCCCAAGATCCGGTTCCACCGTAATGGCATTGAGTACATTGCTTCGGTTCACAAATTCATCAAAATAAAACTCAAAGGTTCTGCCCTCAAAATTTACGGTACCACTTTCAGGAATGGTGTTTTCAACCACAGGACCGGCCTTATCCTGAGGCCCACCGGTTGGTGCCATTGGTGTTGCACACGACCATATTCCAAAAAACACAGCTAACACCAATATGTGATATAACAATCGGTTAAGATTCACGTACATTCACTACCATTGTTGACTTTAAATTCAATCAGACTTATTTCATCTGCTATTAATGGCTGCAAAGATAACCATAAATCGCGCCCGATTTCATCTAATTTACCTTGGGGTACTCTTTTTACTTAGTGGATGCCATGCCTATGTATTGGATGATGCACAGGTTGATCTAAGAAACTCATTTACCGCAGGCAATTATGATAAAGCTTCCGAGCTAATGCAGTCATTTGAGGCAGAGGAAGTTTACCGCTCTAAAGATGCTGTACTGAAAAACCTTGAAGGTGGGATGATCTATCACTTTGCCGGACATTACGACAGCTCCAACGCCTACTTTAACCGGGCAGAATTACAGATCGAAGATGCATACACCAAAAGTATCAGCCGGGGTATCGGTTCCTTCCTTAATAACGATAATTCGTTGGTCTATGACGGTGAACCGTACGAAGACGTTTACCTGAATGCCTTTAAAAGCCTGAATTTTATGCATCAGCAGGATTGGGAAGCCGCTTTGGTTGAAGCCCGGCGTATGGCTTACAAAATGGAACGACTCGATATCAGGCTTAAGGGCCTGGTGGATGCCTTTGCAAAGTCTGACAGCACGGGTAACGAGTGGCGTTCGGGAGACGTCAATATTCAGAACAGTGCATTCAGCCATTTTCTGTCTTCTATATTATTTTCAAAAACCGGCCGGCCGGACAATGCCCGCATCGAATATGAAAAATTTGCCTCGGCTATACATGAACAAGGTAGTATTGGGCATTTACCAAAACCGGATCCGGAAAACCTGAACCATATCATGGACCCTCAGTCTTATAATGTATTAGTGACCGCATTTTCCGGGCAGGCACCGATGAAGGTACAGGAAGATTTTCGCTTTTTTCTGGATAGTGGTGATGACGACAGTTTTTACGTAAAATTTTCTCTACCAAAGCTGATGATGTATAACTCCAGCGTGCACGGTATTCGAATCCGAACCGACTCCCTTTCTGCTCCTTTATATCTGGTGGAAGAGATGGATGAGGTTTCCGCAGAGATCTATCAGGCTAAAAAACCAATCATATACACCCGTGGTTTGCTTAGGGCAACCGTTAAAGCAACCGGTTCCACCCTGATCAGTTCAAGTGTGAAAGAAAAACACAAAAACTGGGGATTTCTGCTGGAGGTACTGGGGATCATAGGTCAGGAAACCAGTGAAAAAGCTGATCTCAGAGGTTGGCAGACCATGCCGGGTAAAGCCTGGGTGAATACCATAAAGCTTCCACAGGGAAATCACGATCTTAAAATTGAATACCTGTCAGCCAATCATACCGTTCTGTATTCAGAGACCTATCAAATCAACGTTACAGGAAGTAATGAGCTCTTGTTGGTGGAATCCATTTTCTCGCAGTAATTTTCAATCAAACAAACACAACCCTCAGAATTATGAAATACGCAACATTAGTGACCATGGCTTTTCTGATCCTTTTTACCGGATGCAGACCTACGGCCAAGGTAACCCGCACAGACCCACAGGAAACAACCGACCTCTCAGGTCGATGGAATGAGACCGATGCCCGCATGGTATCGGAAGAAATGATCAGTGATGCCATGACCAAACCCTGGCTGAATCAGTACAGCAGAGAATTTCAGAAACAGCCTGTCGTGATCGTAGGTAATGTCAGAAATGAAAGCATGGAACATATTGACACGGAAGTAATGACCAAAGAGATCGAACGGGCTTTTGTAAACTCCGGAGCGGTCAGCGTGGTTGCCAGTAGTGAGGAGCGGCAGGATATCCGTCAGGAACGTATGGAACAGCAACAATATGCTTCGGCAGAAACCATGAAGGCCATGGCTCAGGAACTCGGAGCCGATTTTATGCTGATCGGAAACATCAGTTCAATTGTGGATGAAACCCCAAGTGGCCGAACCGTTTCAGTTTTCTATACGGTCAATATGGAACTGATCAATGTCGAAACCAATCAGAAAGTGTGGATCGGCAACAAGAAGATCAAAAAGATCGTTGAACGCAGAAATTTCAGGGGTTAAATTCTCCTAAAATCATTAAAGGCTTTCTGATTTACGGAAAGCCTTTTTATTTTGCGCTCATGATCTTAAAAAAACCAGCTCTTTACACCGACCTTTATGAATTGACCATGGCCCAGGGATATTTTCTCTCCGGTCGCCATGAACAACCCGCTACCTTTGACTACTTCTTTCGCCGACTCCCGTTCGACGGAGGGTATGTAATATTCGCAGGCTTAAGTGATCTCCTTCAGATGATTCAGAATTTTAAATTTCATGCAGATGAAATTGATTTTTTGCGGAAGCAGGGTTTCAAAGAAGAATTCCTTACTTACCTGAAAGAATTTGAGTTCAAACCTACCATCCATTCCGTTAAAGAAGGTGAAGTGATCTTTCCTAATGAACCGGTCCTTCGGGTTGAGGGTACCATTATAGAAGCTCAAATCCTGGAAACGTTATTATTGAATACCTTGAATTTTTCTTCATTGATAGCCACTAAAGCCGCCCGTATCAAACAGGCAGCCGGTGAAAAACCGGTCGTCGATTTTGGCCTCAGGCGCTCTCAGGGTTTGGGTGGATTACAGGCATCCAAGGCAGCGATCATCGGTGGCTTTGAAGGAACCTCAAATGTGCTGGCAGGTATGCAGAATGATATTCCTGTCAACGGAACTATGGCACACTCCTGGATCCAATCATTTGAGGATGAGTTGACTGCTTTCAGAACTTATGCTCAATTTTACCCGGACTCTTCCATCTTATTAGTGGATACCTATAGTACCCTGAAACATGGCGTTCCAAATGCAATCAAGGTCGCCAAGGAACTGGAAGAAAAAGGTCGCAAACTTGTTGGAATACGTCTTGACAGTGGTGACCTCGCTTATTTTGCTCGTAAAAGCCGAGAGATGCTGGATAAAGCCGGCCTCGAGTACGTTAAGATAGCTGTTTCCAATCAGCTTGATGAGTACCTGATCAAGAGTTTGTTCGATCAGGGGGCACCGATCGATCTATTTGGGGTTGGAACCAAACTGGTTACAGCCTATGACGACCCTGCCCTGGATGGAGTATATAAACTGAGTTCCATCAACGGTAAGCCCACCCTTAAGATCTCTGAGAATGAAGAAAAGATCACGCTGCCGGATGCTAAAAAAGTGATCCGCTATTTCAATCAGGATGGGAGTTTTTACAGTGATGGCATTGCCCTTGCAGATGAAGAGATCCCGGACGTGATCTATCACCCGTACATAACTCACCGTTCTACCCATGTTGGGCACCTCAGATCCGAAGAATTACAGCACAAAGTGGTTGAAAACGGTCAGGTTGTTATTGAGATCCCTACCCTAAAAGAGAGTGCCCAATACGCTCATTCAAGACTTCAGAAATTAAACGATGAGCACAAACGATTTGATAATCCCCATGTTTACAAAGTGGGCTTAAGTAATCAACTGCGTGAATTGAAAATAGAATTACTCAAAAAAGCTTAGATATCTATGAAAGCATTGATCATTGTTGACGTTCAAAACGATTTTTGTCCCGGAGGTGCATTGGCGGTTCCCGGTGGCGATGAGGTTATCTCCCCCATCAACAACCTATTGGGTGCCTTCAATTGTATCGTACAAACTCAGGATTGGCATCCTTCCTCTCATTTGTCCTTTGCTTCAAATCATAAAGGCAAGTCACCTTATGATACCGTTGAAATGAAGTACGGAGAGCAGGTCCTTTGGCCGGATCATTGTGTTCAGGGAACCGAAGGAGCCGACTTCCACGAAAAACTCCGTCTTGAACCGTCACAACTCATCATCCGTAAAGGATTTAGAAAAGATATTGATTCCTACTCGGCTTTCTTCGAAAACGACCAAACCACGGTAACGGGATTACACGGATACCTGCAGGCACGGGGTATTGAAGAACTTTATGTTGGCGGACTTGCCACCGACTTCTGCGTGAAATGGACCGCTTTGGACGGCCGTAAACTTGGTTACAAGGTTAATTTGATTACCGATGCCGTACGCGGAATCGATATCGAAGGATCTGTGGAAAAAGCCATGCATGAAATGAAGGAAGCCGGTGTTAATATGCTTACTTCTTCGGAGGTCTAAGTTAGACGGGGTCTGTTTCTATGGGATCCGAACCCTGTTTAAGGTTGCCTTTTTCATCTACCAGAACCGAACTGTATATCGTCTGCTTATTGAGAGAATTAATGTTACTGAGTATGTATCGTTTCTTCTTTGGAGATCTCTTGTGAAGATAAATTCGATACACTTTCAGCCAGGCGTTTAACTCGTCTTCCTCCTCTCCATTCCAGACTGCCGCAAACAGGCGGTCCACTTCATCCTTGTAGGTCGAAAAAGTGTACTTTCTTGCCACCCATGCCAATATATAGCTCAACGGTAAAGCAAGTATAACAGCCACAAATTCATAAATAGCAAAGCTCGTCATGCGAATCATTTTTAATTGACCCTCATAACGAGCTTTTAAGATATTTAATTCGTTTCGATCAGATCAAATTCTTCTAAAATCTGATCACAAACCCACTCCAAGCAGCTGTAGCAGAACTTCCCGAGTTTCGGGAATTTGCTACGGTTGAGGCTCCAACCGTGAACTCAAGGAACTGGAAATCAAGTCCGATCCCCGCTGAATAGGCTGCAGAGGAATATCCGCCTAAAGTGGTTCCTGCCCGGATAGGCACAAAACCAAACAGTCTGTACTGAGCCCCAAGGTTCAGAACGCTTCGTCTTGAGTTGATTCCATCATTATTGAACCCAAACCCATAGTCGAGGGCAACCAAAAGTTTACCCATCTCCAGCGAAGCACCGAAGTTGTACATGCCCGGCAAGGTGTGTTTGATACCTCCGGTTTGTTCGGCATCAAAATTACCGTACACGTCGGTCTTCAGGCTGTCTCCAAGGTTGTCGAAATAGTCGTCAAACGAATCCTCATCCTGAGCTCCATTATACGTGAATACGCCATCTGCATAAATACGGGATGGGGTTTTCTTATAGGTTATGGATCCGAGATCTGTAATGGACATAGACAGGCGAAGTGTCTTGTCTTTATCAATGAATAACGGAATTGGCAGGTAAGATACATCCATCTCAAGGGTTGCCCCAAGGTCAACGCCAAAACCTGTGGCATCCACATCACCAATGTCATCCCCCTCATAATCCACATAATCATCGATATCAGCATCACTATCCTGATTGTAGGCCGCTTCAAAGGCTTGTAGCTGCTCTGAAAGCTGCCCGATGGTATTCAGGCTGTAACTGAAATCATGATTCACGGTAAATGGAGAACTCTGACTTCCTCTTGTCATTTGCAAAGTCGACTGAAAATCTGCATCAGTGGCATACACTCCATACAGAAATTTTGGAGCCACACCGGCGTACAGTTTCACATCTTTTGCAAACAACAGGTTCGGGATCTCCAGAAGCTTTCTTGCATATCCGAACGAGATCTCAGCAAAAGCCACAGTACTTGAATTGAAATTGACCGGGGTTGGATCCGAGAATTTATCGGCATCCAGGCCATAGGTCATTAGTTCAGCAAGTCCCTTATTGACCGTAAGATCTTCCGTGAACCGGAATCGGGTGGCAATACTAAAAGCCTGACCGGCTCTTCGGTGAGAAACACCAATGGGCGATAGATTTACCGTACCGGCCATTTGTCGGGTATTGGCAGAACTTTCACCAAACCAGTCATTAAGCATATTTTCCCGGGTCTCGCCAGAAATTAGTAAGCCTGTGGTCAGGTAATCGTTATACACGGCAAAATTGGCGAGTGTCCCCCCGGCTTTAAACCCGGTAGGTGCTATACCGATCTGTGTTCGGTTTCTGTGCGTATCCAGCATGAGGTTCGCCGGGTTCACAAAATTGGCATTAAAACCATCAATATAAGCGGTTCCGCCTCCTCCCATACCTACGGATTGAGCATTGAAATGGCGGGATTGTGATAGCGCATCAACCGACATCAGACCTGTCATCAGGATCATCAAAACGGTTAATTTTTGTAGTCTTTTAAAGTAATCTGAACGTCTCATTAGTTTACCTCCGTTTCGATGCTAAGATCGGCACTCACTGAAAGTGTGATCGCGTCTGTGGTTCTAATCTTAACATCATCTCCCACTCCGTCACTGTTTGTATCTGTTGTCAGCAACCAGGCTGAAATTTCCAGATATCTGGTTTGATACAGTTGCTCCAGTTGGTTATCGTTGAGCACGATCTGCATGGTGCCTGAAGAAGGCGTATCGGCAAATTGTGTACCCTGATCAATGCCTGATGCCATCAGTTTAATCTCGTCTCCTGAAATTGGTATGCTGGTAATGGGTGAATAATTTTCATCCATGAAGGTCACTTCAAGATCTATCTCCAGCGGAATACCATTGGTGTAATCTATGATGATACGTCCTTCAGTGAGCCGGCTGTCATCCCCATTTTGTGTGGATGGCAGATCACCCAGGTCCTGATCCGTAGTATCCGTGAACGTAGCGGCCTGCGTGGTTCTCAGTGCAAGCGGAATATTCACGTTGATCGTCGGTTCAAATTCAATGGGTGATGTCACGGTTCCGGCTTCGTTATTTTCGTTAACCGTGGCTACACCGATGAATCGGATCTCATCAGGAAGGTTGTTGAGAAAGTCATCCACATTGGTATTTGACGCATAAAAGTTGATCGAACCGCTGCCGGTGTTTGTATCGATATCAAATTTAATGAGATCTTCAGGTGCTAAAGCCATTCCATTGGCATTCAACCCCGCAACCGGTGTTGTGACCTCATACATACTGCCGGCATCTCCCGTCAGGTAGATCACCTCATTGTTGGAATTTATGCCTAAGAAGGCTCCGTAAACGGTTGCTCCCACTTCGAGATTGGTCGTATAGTCAATAGAAATGGTTGGGTCGGTAAACTCAATACCATCAAGCTTATCGGACAGGTCTTCAAGGCCATCAATTTCTATCAGTTCAGCCTCTGTGTCATTGTACAGATCCAGCTGATCGATCCCGTTGTTTGGATCATCATCACCCAACAGCACGTCTTTGGATACTATCACCCCAAATGCTTCGGCAATTTGTAAATTATTGATAGATACTGTAGCTGCAACATTATCAGTTTCGGAGATGACCCGGGTTTCCGACCCGCTGCCTTCCTGAGTATTTTCGGTTTGAGCCGAGATATTGTATTCAACCTGATTGTCTTCTGCAAAAATACGGTAGCCGGAAAGATCCATACTTCTGGCCGGAGCTGATCCATCTCTGGTGATCTCGGTTGCTCCATTATACACTATGACCAATGAATCTCCTTCAGCATAAGGTGCCGTACGTATCCCCGGAAAGGATATCGCCATATTCTCAATGGTAATATCCAGATTATTGATGATCTCAGAGATCATCAGATCACCCGATTGCAATTCCACATAGTGGCCGGCTTCAGTAAACTGGAATTCAGTGTTATCCAGGGTAGTCACATCACTGCTTTCGAAGGTTTGGGCTTCCACGGCAGCCTCAACTTCAGAGGCCACCAGATCCACCCCTTCCAGGCTATCTACGATCAAACTGCCGGGATTGTCCTGAGAGGTTTGGGCTGACCACGTGACCGACACATCTACATTCAGATCCTGAAGAACATCACCATTGGCAAAAACAAATTGCCCGGTAACTGTACTGTTGTGGGCTACATTATTGAAAGTGGTTGAAGTGATCACTGTGTTGCCTGATTTCAGGTCTATGTCAGCGACATCAATATCGAAACCAAGATCATTGGTCAGCGTAAGTTCAACCGAGCCGTTTTTGATGGTGGCACTTACAAAGTAATCGGTATTCGCCCCAACCTGTATGTTTACAGGAGTCGGTGTTTGTCCGCCGGGTATTTGTATCCCTGGTGAAAATAAAGCGGGATTTAAGCCGGTTATATCCTGAAAGCTTGCCTCACCAAGGTTCCCACCGGAACCCGATGAAAAACTGCCGATCTCGATCTCTCCCACCTCCGTATCAAAGGAAGCTGGAGTGACATCGACTTCAGGAATGGCATCATCCAGATCACCAAAATCAAAATCTTCTTGTTTAGAAATGGTTATAAAGTTATCTCCGTCCACAGAAAAGAGAGAATCAAAATCTGAAGAGGTGGTATCTATAAGTACATTTGAGCCCTGCCCCATAAACTGGAACGTTTTGTCGTACATGACAGGAGCCTCAATACGATGGGAAGTTCTGAAATTAGGATCATCCGGTATTTCACAAGCTGATAACAAAATTCCGAAAACCGCCAGATACGAAACGAATATTTTACGCATAACGGTAAGTCTTGAGTTAGTGATTTAGACCGCACAATGTAGAGTTGTTTGATCGTTGTTTTCACTGAATCTAATCAGACCTTTGTTAAAAAAGTATTAGGAACTGTTTAAGTAATTTCTAGAGAAGGGTGATGAACTATTTTCATAAATCCGAATTATTAAACTAATTGACGTTTAAACTCACAATTCTCAGCTTAATTCGGTATTTTTGGTGCTTATCAAAAACCTGTAAATAAAATTAAAACGTACTACATGTCTGATCAGGAATTAAGTCTTTCCGAACAGGAAGAAATTCGCCGGGAAAAACTTGAACAATTAGAAGAAATGGGCGTTAACCCGTATCCCTACTCTTTTGATGTGACCTATACCTCTAAACAGATCTTAGACGATGATACACTGATCAGGGATGAAGAAAAGAATCCTGAAACAGAAAGAGTTAGTGTAGCCGGTCGCATTATGACGCGACGTATCATGGGGAAAGCTTCCTTCTTTAATCTGCAGGATTCTGAAGGTACGATTCAGGTGTACATCCGTCGTGATGACGTAGGTGTGGAAGAATATAACACCGTTTTCAAAAAGCTTGCTGATATTGGAGACATAGTAGGGATCAAAGGGTTTGTATTTAAAACCCGAACCGGTGAGACCACCATCCATGCAGAAGAATTTCAGTTTCTGTCCAAGACCATCCGTCCTATCCCCACTCCTAAAGAGGTGGAAAATGAAGATGGCGAAAAAGTCATTCACGATGCCTTTACTGATAAGGAACAGCGGTACCGCATGCGGTATGTGGACCTGATTGTAAACCCTCAGGTAAGGGAGACCTTTAAACAACGTACGCAGATGGTTCAGACCATGCGTAACATGATGAATGAAAAGGGCTACCTGGAAGTGGAAACACCGATCCTGCAGCCTATTTATGGGGGAGCCGCGGCGAAACCTTTTGTTACACATCACAATGCTCTGGATATGGACCTGTATCTGCGTATTGCCAATGAACTTTACCTGAAGCGACTGATCGTTGGTGGCTTTGATGGGGTCTATGAATTTTCAAAAGATTTCAGGAATGAAGGCCTGTCAAGGTTCCACAACCCGGAATTCACTCAGGTTGAGCTGTATGTGGCTTACAAGGATTACAACTGGATGATGGAATTCACCGAAAAGATGCTTGAGAAAGTAGCTCTTGAACTCCACGGTTCAACCAAAGTTCAGGTGGGCGAACACGAGATCGACTTTAAAGCTCCGTGGCCACGAATTCCATTGTTTGAGGCCATTGAAAAAGAAACCGGGCACGACCTGTATGGCAAGGACCTGGATGAATTGAAGAAAGTAGCCAAAGAGCTGCACATCGAGCTTGATGAATCCTTCGGTTCAGGTAAGATCATTGATGAGATCTTTGGTGAGTATGTGGAAGGTAAACTGATACAGCCAACCTTCATCACCGATTACCCCATCGAAATGAGCCCGCTTACCAAGAAACATCGTTCCAAAGAAGGATTGGTAGAACGATTTGAAGCCATCTGTAATGGCAAAGAGATCGCCAATGCCTACACCGAGCTCAATGATCCGATCGATCAGAGAGAACGCCTCGAAGAGCAGGCCAAACTGCGTGCCGGTGGCGATGAGGAAGCGATGACTATTGATGATGACTTTATCCGTGCCCTGGAATACGGCATGCCCCCCACGGCAGGTATTGGGATCGGCATTGACCGGTTGGCTATGATCATGACCAACTCTGATTCCATTCGCGACGTACTGTTTTTCCCTCAAATGAAACCGGAATAAAAGAGGTCGTTAATGGTATATTCGTTATTCGAAAATGCCTATGATGAAAATTAAACCTGTTTTAAGGATCAAGTACAAAGTTCGACATTTCATTTATCAAATAACGAATAACTAATACCTAACACATGAGATTTGAGTGGTATCTTGCAAAACGATACTTCAAAGGGTCCCGAAAAAGTTCGGGATTTCTTTCCTTCATCAAGTACATGTCTATTGCCGGAATTGCCATTGGTGCCGCCGGACTCCTGATCGCTTTATCCATCGTTCACGGTTTCAAATCCACGATCAACGGAAAGATCATGGAATTTGCCCCTCACGTGACCATCAATTCTTTTGTGAACCGCCCCATTGAGCGGGTGGATACTTTACTCACTCATTTGGATCGCTATCCCGAGATCACTTTCAAACAATCCGTGATTCAGGGTCAGGTGATGATACAAACCCGCGATAATGTCACCGGAACGACCTTAAAAGGTGTAAATCGTGAAGTACCTGACCATGGTGTTGCTAATTATTTGTCAGAGGGAGACTATGATCTCAGCTTGGATGCATCCGGCTTAGCGGGTATTGTGATTGGAAGAGAACTGGCCGACGATCTGCAAGCTGAAATTGGATCTGTGATTACGGTATATACCATAGAGGGCATCCCTTCCCTCATCAATTCGCCAGAGATCAAGCAATTCCGTCTATCCGGTATCTATGAAACCGGAATTGATATGTTTGATGGAGTATTTGCCCTGGTAGACCGACAACATGCCCGTAGTCTCTTCAAATATTCTGAAACCCAGGCAGATGCGGTAGAGATCAGAGTAAACAACGACACAGATATTGCATCCTTTAGAGAAACGTTAGGACAAACCATTATTTTTCCTTTCTACGTAGAAACCATCTTTGAAATATTTGGAAATATATTTGCCTGGGTCGAGCTTCAGGAAAACATGATCCCTCTGGTGATCAGCGGGATGATCATCGTAGCAGCTTTCAATCTTATTGGTGCCATACTGATGATGGTGCTTGAACGAACCCGTGATATTGGTATCCTGAAAACCATTGGAAGCAAATCAAAAGCCATCCGGCAGATATTTTTGATAGAAGGCTTACTTGTAGCTGGCGTTGGCTTGACCATTGGGATCTTAATTTCCCTGTTATTCTACTTCCTGCAGGTCAACTACCAGATCATTCCTCTCTCTCAGGAAAATTATTACATGAGTTACGCCCCTGTGGAACCTCATTTCATCGATTTTGTGATCGTTACGATCGTCACCTTCCTCCTTTCCGGTTTAGCCTCCTGGTTCCCCGCAAGAGTCGCTGCAAATACGGACCCGGTTAAGGTGATCACCTTCGGAAGATAAGTTTAAACAAGTATTTCCCAGGACAATCAAAATTACAGTTAATCGAAAGGAAAACTTTAACTCCATCATTCGGCTCTGTTTATTTCCAGAACACCATCTGATATTACCAGAGCCGGGTGATGGATCAAAATGTGCCACCCCATCCCTTCACTTAAAATTATAATCCATTATCCCAAATCTATCAAGCACTGACTTAAGAGTCTTTGCAAGGTAAGTCTCTGACTTACACACTGTCGGCCAACTTTTAAATAGAATAGTATAAGTTACCCATATTGGAAGTCGGAGACTTCCTGAGCAACTACTTTCCAGTTTCTGCTACGCTCAAGACTGAAAAGTTCCCAGGGAATATTCAATACTCTATCGAGCTTAGAAAAAAGAGCGTTAAGAAGATGACGGAATGAAGCGTTAAGAAAGAAATCAAACCGCATGGTACTTAACTTACCTGCAAGCCCCATTATGGAGCATTGATTTCTTTTAGTGAAATGGAGTCAGCTTTAGCTTTTTTTCGCAGTCGGGAGCTTTTGGTTCTTTTGTCGGCACAAAAGAACAAGGAAGCGAAAACGGGAAATTAGTCTTTCCGGGGTATGAAAAACCGAAGCTTTAAAATTTGATTAGTGATTAACGAACGGTGATTAACGATTTTACGGAAAGCCCGAACTTCCGGGACTGCATTCCAAAGATGGACTTTCGGAACAAGAACAAAAGGTTGTATGGGATTTTTTATTCGCAGATCAAACTATCGGTCCCCTGATCATTCCCTGGGCAAGCCTTAGACCCGTAACTATTTCAACCATCGAGCAGATGAACTCTGACCCTCAAACCACATAAATAAATTATACAAAACAAAAAAAGCCCGATCATCATAGATGACCGGGCTTGAATTTATTAGTAAGCAAATATTCAGTTCAATACGGAATCCACATCTTCCCAGGCCATGTCAAAGGCTTCGGCTACATCTTTATAGACAATAGAGCCATCCGCAATATTCAATCCCTTCAATAATTCGGGATCATCCTTCAGGGCTTGTTTCCAACCTTTGTTGGCAAGTTGAACCGCATATGGCAGAGTCACATTGGTAAGTCCCATGGTAGATGTATAAGGAACGGCTCCCGGCATATTAGCCACACAGTAATGAACAATTCCATCCACTTCATACACAGGATCCTTGTGTGTGGTTGGTTTCGAGGTCTCAAAACAGCCGCCCTGGTCAATCGCAACATCCACGATAACCGTGCCGGGTTTCATAAGTTTCAGCATATCTCTTGTGATAAGATGCGGGGCCTTGGCACCCGGAATCAATACGGCACCAATAACCATATCAACATGTGGCAACATTTTACGGATGTTAGCTTCTGAAGAGAACATAGTCGTTACATTCTTTTCCATCACATCATCGAGGTAGCGTAGCTTAGGCATACTAATATCCATGATCGTGGTCTTCGCTCCCATTCCGGCTGCGATCTTCGCGGCATTCACACCTACAATACCGCCACCCAATACCAATACGTTTGCCGGAGGCACACCCGGGATTCCTCCCATCAATACGCCGCGTCCGCCCTTAGGTTTTTCCAGGTAAACCGCGCCCTCCTGTGCAGCCATTCTACCGGCCACTTCGCTCATCGGGATAAGAAGTGGTAAAGACCGGTCAGCTTTCTCAACGGTTTCGTAAGCAATGGCAATGGACTTGGATTCAACCACGGCTTTGGTTAGAGCTTCCTCCGCAGCAAAATGAAAATAGGTAAATATGATCTGCCCCTCACGCATTCTTGGATACTCAACGGCAATAGGCTCTTTCACCTTCATGATCATCTCTGCTTTTTTCCAGACTTCCTCTACATCATCGATGATCCTGGCGCCGGCATCAATATACTGCTGATCCGAAAAACCGCTTCCAACTCCGGCACTTTTTTCGATCAGAACCTCATGTCCGTTACGTTTTAACTGCACCACTCCGCCCGGCTGAATGGCAACTCGGTTCTCGTGTGTCTTGATCTCTTTAGGGACTCCAATAATCATGATATTATGTTTAGTTAGGCTGTTGTTTTTCAGGATGCAAAGGTAGGTATTTTTCAGGAAAACTGGTTAATGAAAGTTTAGCCGAAACTACCCTTTAAAAGGAATGTTATTTCATGTTAAACCCTTAAACCTTTTATTGAATACCCCTACATTTGGTCAATAAACTTTTAATTAACTCTACTACCATGCCTAACGCATTTTCTAAAAAACTCGGGGTTTTTGTGCTGTCCATGTTATTTATGGCTGCCTGTTCCGGGACCAAACAAACTACATCCAGCAAATCAGGCTCAGACCGGGCCGATGCTTCCGGTAAAGGAGGAAACGAATACTCCAAAGTGATCACCAAAGATGCTGAAACTGATGAAGGACTATTTGACGTCCACTGGGTAGATGATAAACTCTATTATGAAATACCGGACTCACTTCTGAACCGTGAAATGTTATTGGTGAGCCGGATCGCTGAAGTCCCTACCGATTATTTCGGGTTTTTCTCGGGCGGATCCAAAACCGCCGAGCAGGTCATTACCTTTGAACGGCAAAAGGATAATATCCTTCTAAGAAAACAATCCTATAACGCTGTAGCGGCTGATACCCTGCCAATTTACCAGTCGGTGAAAGCAAACAACTTTGCCCCTATCCTGGCCTCTTTCCCTATCGAGGCGATGAATGAAGACTCAACAACTATGGTCATAGAAGTCACCGATTTCTTTACCTCAGATATCGAAGCGATCAGTGGGGCCATCAGTTTTTTGAGGCGAGAATATCAGGTGCGCCGGTTAGATGGTGACCGTACCTATATCGAAAGCGCCAAAAGCTTTCCGGAGAATATAGAAGTTCGCCATGTGCTCACTTACAACGCAGGCAATCCTCCTTCTGACGAGCAGACCGCAACCCTTTCCATGCTGATGAGTCAATCTATGGTTCTGCTTCCAAAAGAACCCATGCGCCCCAGATACGAAGATTACCGAGTAGGCTGGTTTACCGTGAATCAGATCGATTATGGATCTGATGCCCAAAAGGCGGAAGAAAAAAGCTATATCCGCCGATGGAGACTCGAACCAAAAGATATGGATGCCTACAAACGGGGTGAACTCGTGGAGCCGGTTGAGCCGATCGTCTATTATCTTGATCCAGCCACTCCAAAAAAATATGTACCCTATGTAAAACAAGGGGTTGAAGACTGGAATGAGGCCTTTGAAGCAGCCGGATTCAAAAATGCAGTGATCGCCAAGGAAGCCCCTACCCCGGAAGAAGATCCGGACTGGAGCCCAGAAGATATTCGCTATTCCACTGTTCGCTGGGTAGCAAGTACCATCAGAAACGCGGTTGGACCAAGCGTGAGTGACCCCCGAACCGGTGAGATCATTGAAAGTGATATCGTTTGGTATCATAACCATATGCGGTCTTACAGAAATAGACTGATGATCGAAACAGGCGCGGCTAACCCAGCTGCCAGAAAGCTTAAACTAGATGATGACCTGATCGGTGAGACCATGCGTCGGGTGATTTCTCACGAAGTGGGTCATGCATTGGGACTTCCACACAACATGCAGTCAAGTTCTGCCTATCCGGTCGATTCACTGCGTTCCGATACCTTCACTCAAAAATATGGCATCGCTACCACCATCATGGAGTATGCCCGACAGAATTACATCGCCCAGCCGGGAGATGAAAACATCCGGTTTATACGTCAGATCGGTCCTTACGATAAGTATTCGATCAATTGGGGGTACCGTGTGATCCCTGAGGCAGACACTCCGGAAGATGAAAAGCCCATTCTGGATAGTTGGATCATGGAAAAAGCCGGTGACCCGGTCTATCGTTTTGCCTCATCCACCGGATATGACCCTTCATCTCAAACTGAGGACCTTTCTGATGATCCCGTAAAAGCAAGTACTTACGGTCTCATGAATCTGAAACGTGTAGTTCCTAATCTGATCGAATGGACATCGACTCCCGGAGAAGATTATGATGACCTGGAAGAAATATATGGAGAATTGATCTTCCAATGGGCTCGGTATGCGGGGCATGTATCCACTAATATTGGCGGTATGTATCAAAACCGAAAGAGCTCAGATCAGGAAGGATATGTGTACACTCCGGTTCCTGAGGACTATCAAAAACAGGCCTTGAAGTTCCTGAATGATCATGTATTTACGACGCCTGATTGGCTACTTGACAAGGAGATCCTACGCCGCATTGAACATAACGGAGCACTTGACCGGGTTAAAAATCTGCAAGCCAGAATTCTGAATGATGTGATGGCAGCCGATGTGATGATCAGGCTTAATGAAACGTATGCTTTTAATGGAGATGAAGCCTACGCTCCTCTTGAGATGTTAGGCGATCTCCGCCAGGGTGTATGGAGCGAGATCTATGATCATGAAGCGGTTGACCCCTATCGCAGAAACCTGCAGCGCATGTACATCAATAACATTGCATCCGCTTTTGAAAATGATGAAGCCGGCCGGGTTGATATCGCCACTTCCGATATACGTCCCCTGCTCAGAGTGGAACTGAATACCCTCGATCAGGACCTTGATCAGGCCAGCTCAAGGATCTCAGATGCACTAACGAAAGCTCATATTGAAGATATTCAGAATCGAATTGCTGATATTTTGGATTCAGAGTAATATCCAGCCCGATTATTAACAGAATAGCCTCTTTCAACAAAGAGGCTATTTTTGTTTATGGCAATCGCCTGTTATTCAGAGCTATCTGAGTAGGAATGATAAAATTTATCAGGAGATCTTATTTCTTCTTCAGGGCTTTATGAATGCCTTTGTCAGTGATCTGAATATGTCCATATAAAAAAGGACCACCAATGGATGCGATGGAAATAAGTTCACGTCCTTCCAGGTACTGCAACAGGTTCTTCAGCTCAGAACGATCTGAGTGTAGTTCTTTTACAAGCTCTTCAACAGGTACTTTAACTTCCGTATCGTTATCACACATGTCTGACAAGATCGCCAGCAGTCGTTTTGCCCTGTCATTAAAATCTCCACCAATCAGCATAAAGGAATTTAATTAAGTTGGTCAAGAATCAGCATCTCAGCTAAAGAAAAGGTTAAGCGAATGTTATGCCTTTGTTAACAAGTGTTTTTCACGGGAGTTTTAAAACATTACAAAATATTAATAAAACGTCTCACAGTTTAGTAAAATGAACTTTATGTATTAATATTGGGCAATTATGCTGAACAATCTGACACTCCGGAAGCGGATCTTTTTATTCTCTTCCCTGCTGCTGTTATTAGCTTTTACCCTGATATGGATCTTTGTACGCCCCCAGTACAAAGAAGCCATTGTTAACGAGCGCACCACTATTGTATCACAACTTCAGGAATATTCCCTTCAGCGGGCCGATCAGATCATCAGAAACTGGCTGAACGCTTCCAATTACATGACGGATCAGATCCTTCAGAATCCTGCCCAAACACAGGATCTGATGTCAAAAACACTGAACCTCACTCCCGGTTTGATGAGAATCACCATTTCTGAAGATGGCTCTGATGAAACTGTGGATATCAGGCGTTCCATGTATGATGAGATCGATTTTTCTGAGATCACTTACACCTGGTATCCTTCTGAAATTGACAACGAGATCAACGTCAGCTTTAGCAGCGACTCCCTTTCACAAATGCATTACTTAGTGGCCAGAAAAGTCATTCAGATCGATCAGGCATTCTATATGATCGATCTGTACTTCAACGCAACCGGTATTGTGAATGATCTGGTAAACATCCCCCTTGGTGGCACCTATGCCAGTAATATTATCACCAAAGATTCTAACAAGCTACTGCCGTCCAAACAGATCGACGTTCCCGAACAAGATCTCATGGATCTGGTCTATTCTGATCTTACCGTAAAGGAAATAGATGGATTGGAATGGTATATTCTCACTTCCAGGTTTCAGACCATTCCCTATTGGCATGCCGTTGCGGTAGAGGATGCCTTTATCCTGAAACCGGTTTATGATCTGATCACTTTTTCTCTGATCACTGGTAGTGTGATACTTCTCATCCTTTTTGCCTTTGGATGGTACGTCAGCCGTAAGGTCAATCGCCCGGTCGAACAGATCATTAGTGATGTTGAATATATGAGTACCCTGAATTTTGAACATCCTATTCAACCGGTCACTTTACCCGAGTTCAGCCTGATGCAAACTACTCTTGAAAACATTCGGCTCACTCTTGAACGCTATCAGCGCATTAATGTGGAGAAGATCATCCTTGAGGAATGGAAAAACCGATATATGATGACCTACTCCGATGACCTGATCGGAATACTGGACAATGATAAAAAATTCAGTTTCCTCAATAATAATTTTAAGCAGCTGCTTGAATCTATGGATCTGGATCCGGATACCACACAGCTTGGTGAGTTACTGGTTCATAAGGATATCACGATGAGCAAACTGGAACAGCAGGTCCATAATCCCGACCCATATACCGTTAAGATCAACGTCTCCGAACTCGCACATTATCAAAACGAAAATAAAAGCGACTATTACGACTATCAGTACGTTTCCATCATTGACAAGAATGATGAGGAGCAGGCAGCACTGATCATTCTGCATGATAAAACAGAAGATCGATTGAATGATATTAAACGAAATGACATGATCAATATCATTGCACACGAACTGAAAAATCCGATCACCAGTATCATGGGGCTTTCTGAGGTGTTGCAGGATTCCACGTTCACTGACGAGAAGGAACGCAATAATCTGATCAATGAGATCATGTTATCCGGACAGCGAATGAAAACTCTGGTTAATCGTTTTCTTGACATTCAAAGAATTGAATCCGGCCGGGCCAACATCGAATTCGTGGATATTGATCTTTACAGGCTGGCTGAAGAGGTTAAAAGTGTAAACCGTCCTCTCCTCATTCAAAAAGGTGTGGAAGCAGAGATTGTACGTGAAGGCCGCGGATTTAAAATCAAAGCCGATAAGGATCTGGTGTACGATGCCATTCAAAACCTTTTGAGTAATGCTATCAAATATGGAGAACCGGGACGAACCATCGAGATCAAAGTGGCCAACCGCCCTGACTCTGTCAAACTAAGCGTAACTGACTTTGGATATGGAATTAGCCTTGAGGAACAGAAGAAAATATTTAATAAATTCTACCGGGTTAAATCAAACAAAAAGGCGGCACGAGAAAACGGAACCGGTCTTGGGTTAGCTTATGTTCGTGAAATCATAAATATTCACAACGGGGAAATTGAACTTGAATCAAACGAAGCCATCGGCTCGCGGTTTACGTTGATTTTCCCGAAGTAACGGGTAGAAATGAAAAGGAGTTATGTTAAAGTCTTTATTGGCTTTATGACTGTCCTGATTATGGGCCATGGGATTGCTATGGCTCAGGGAAACTCTGTGTCATTCAAAGCCAGTGAATTACAAAAAATTGCGGAAGATTATACCGGAAGCACCCAAAACTGGCCTTTGGTTATTTCACTTGCAGATCATGACACAGAAGAAAATGTATTCAGCATCACTGCTTCGCAAATTCAGGAACTTCAGAATTTTTCACAAATCCATGCATCCATCACTGCTCAAAAAGAACGAATCGGTACATTGATATCTGACGGAGCCACGGTCTTTGCGTCAGAAGAGTATCAGGAAGTGCAGAAACTTATGTCTGCCTATACCAAGGCGATCAATGATGGAAACATTGAGCAGGCTTTTTCCCTTGGCAGAAGCCTCCCTTCCGCAGTTGATAGTATGGAATCGGCTTTAAATGAAAACCGGGTGGTGGACGTTCAGGCCCAGTTATCCCAAAAGAAAGGACAGGTCGATAAGCGACTTGGTTTACTGGGTTCATGGACCGATGCCATGCAGGGAGATCTGTTCGAACAATCGGATGGGATCAGAACATTTTCTGAAAGCTATGCACTCCTATCCTTTGTGGATGGCAGTGATATACAGGTTGAACCAAATACCATGGCGGTTATTCGAAAATCCCGGATAGATCGACTCAATAATTCCACCGATACCGAGATCACCCTCGAAGACGGCGGCTTGCTCGCCAAACTTTCCGCTTCAGGGAAAGAACAAAGTCGTTACATACTGAATGCCGGTTCCTCTGTGTCTGAACTTCAAACCCAGAACTTTTATGCCGAAACAGAAGAATCAGGACTCGTTAAGCTGACCAACTATGACGGACAGGCGATCGTTAATTCAAATAATGTAAC
>JAASTO010000086.1 GCA_021767245.1 Balneolaceae bacterium | reverse complement strand
TATTCCTGATCAGACCGTAATCAATATCGGATAGAATTCGGTTACTTCCCCATCCCCCTCGTATACACATGATCCCATCCACTTCCTCATCACTGAACATCTCCATGAGGTCTTCCAGTCGTTCTCTGTCGGTTCCCGCTAAATAACCATATTGTTTTCTCACTGACTTACCCAATTTGAGATTAAAGCCAAGATCCTTGAGGTTCACTAACATCTCATCGAATACACTTTCTTCGTAGATAGGACTTGCAGGTGCCACAAGGCCTAAAGTATCTCCTTTTTTTAATGCCTTTGGCTTGATCTTTTGATGATCCAATTCGTTACTCTCATTTATTTGATTGAGAGAAAAGCCGGAAACAGTCATTCCAGCAGCCAACACTGAATTACGCAGGAAATCTTTTCTGGAAATAGGCATGAGATTACTAAAATCAGTTATTGATACAGTTTGTGTTCTTTAATGTAACTGTAAACCCTGTCAGGAAGCAATAATTGTGGGTCTTTTCCAGAGGAAAACTGACGCTGTATCTCTGTTGAGGAAACTTCTACAGGTTCATGTGGTATGAATTGTACCCTCTTCATGATCTGACTTTCTACCTCACTGTGATCGGTTTCAGGGCGTTCGGCCACAAGTAAATGACAATATTCTAATAATTTTCTGTAGTCTTTCCAGGTATGGAATTGTGCCAGACTGTCTTCGCCTATACAAAGTGAAAATTCATCCTCAGGATATTTTTGAGCAAGGTGTGTAACGGTCTGAACCGTGTAGGAAGGTTTTGGCAATGTTTGCTCGATCGTACTGATCCTGACACGATCTATGTCCTGAAAAGCCAAATGGAGCATTTCTTTGCGATGTTCATAGGAAACATGCTCCTTATTCAGTTTATGAGGCGGTACAGGCGTTAAAAGGATCCACAATTCGTCTATGTATCCTGATTGCAGGAACGATCTTACAATGGAAATATGTCCGTTATGAACCGGATCGAAAGTTCCTCCGAACAGTCCAATCCTCATAGACATCAGTTATTATTTGATTCGCTGATCATGCTTCCTTGTACATCCTCAAGTTTTCTTTGAGCTTCATCGTGGATGTTTTCAACTTCACTTCTGTAGGTACTTTCAGGAAATAGTTGAAGGAATTTATCGTACGTGTCTACCGCTTTAGAGTATCGTTCTTCCTGTCGTTCAGGAACACTGTTATCGGCATAGGTCACATACGTCTTGATAAGGTCAACCAATGCTTTTTCAGCCCATTCCGATTCAGGATACTGATCAATGGTTTCTTCGAGATAGATTGTGGCTGCCAAATATTGATCGGTTCTTACATAGAATTGTGCTGCTTCGTAGGTCTTACGAGCAAGTTTGTTTCTTAACTCATCGATCTTATCAGCAGATTCAGTTACCAGTTCTGAATCAGGATACCGGTTGTTGAACAGCTGGAAGCGCTCGATGGCATTTCTTGTAGCAGATTGATCCAGTTTGTAACGGGGACTCTGATGGTAGTATGACATAGCTGCTTTAAATTCAGCCTCCTGTCGGCGTTCATCATTTGGATACAAGCTAACAAAACGATCATACTCTGAAGCTGCCAACAGATACTGTTGATTTTTATAATAACTATCGGCTAGGTAATATTGGGCTTCCTGTCCATAATCTGTTCCACGGCCTAATCGTGTAACGGTATCAAAGGCGTTTGCAGCCTCTGTGTAATCTTCTTCCATATAAAATGCCATGGCTTTTTGGTATGCTACCTGTAAGGTATCTCCCCTTTTGATCAATTTATCATTTTGACAGGCAGACAGTAAGAAAATCAACCCGAATACGGCTAACAATTTATTCAACATCGAAATTTTGAATTGGTTTTTAATGATCACGGTTTCGTAAGAAGTTAAGAAGTTTTTCAAGCTCTGTTTTGTATTCTGAGGATTCAAATTTATTTAGCAGATCAATAGCCTTTTGATAATGTTCATCGGTTTCTTTGGCAACATCAGCAAGTACTCCTAATTGATCCATGATATACAGTACTTGTTTTACAGAATCATCTGAGGGATTAACTTTAATTAGGGTTTGGCTAATAATCTCTTTTTGTGTTTCATTTGCTCGTTCTAACGCACGGATGGTCAGATATGTTTTTTTGCCCTCATAAATATCTCCGCCCGGTCGTTTACCAAATTTCTCTGGGTCGGCTGTGGCATCCAAAAGATCATCCTGAATTTGGAAGGCAATACCCATTTCGTAACCAAGATCAGCTAATTCAGCCCTTTTATGATGTGAGGAATGAGCCGATACAGCCCCCATTTCAAGGGCTCCACTCAATAGTGCAGCTGTTTTCCCTCCTATCATTTGGAGGTAATCCTTATCAGAGACATCGGTTCGGTCAACAAATTCCATATCCAACGCCTGCCCTTCGCATACGGTAATAATGGATCTCGAAAAAATATGGTGCATAGCAGCAAATTCCTGTTTGGTGAATTTATCTGATTCACCATAATAATGAAGTTGCTTATAGGCATCTGCAAACATTACATCACCGGTCAAAATAGCGATGTTGCTGTCCCATTTCTTATACACGCTGGGTTCCCCCCTGCGCGTTTCAGCACTATCCATGATGTCGTCATGTACCAGTGTGAAGTTATGTAGTATTTCAACAGCAAGTGCGGCAGGAATAGCCTCATCAATATCACCGCCGCAGAGTCCGCAGGACAATAAGGTTAAAATAGGGCGAATTCGTTTTCCACCAACATTTATAGCATACCTATAGGGCTGATATAAAGAAACAGGTGTCTCAGGAAGATTCAACTTCCCAAGTTCCTTTTCTATTCGCTCCAGTAAATTTTGTTGTAAACCGTTTGTGCTCAATGCTCTTTTGATGTGATGAGGCTTCGAATATAAGGAATATCTGACAGCTTATTGGTTAAGCTTTTCGTTTTAGATCACGATGGTTCAATTCATTGATGTTGGTATGGCCCAACAATGTCAAAATGGTTTTGAGATCATTTTTCCAAGTTGTGTATAGCTGCTCTAACCCTTCGAAACCTTCTTCTTTAATGGCTTTAATGACAGGCTGAGCCGAAGCTGTAAAGTGAGCCCCCAGGCTTAATGCTTTTGCAATGTCGAACGCATTTCGTATTCCGCCTGATGCAACAATCTCGAAACTGCGCTCCCATTCAAGTTGGCTCAACTCTAAAATACATTCAACAGTTGGAATGCCCCATTCATCAAAGCTGTGGTTGGCAGTTTTATTTGAGGTTCTGTAATTCTCAACCTTAGCCCAGCTTGTTCCCCCTGCTCCGGCTACGTCAATCACCTGAGCCCCGGCATTCAATAATCTTCTTGCTGTATGTTCAGAGATACCGGCACCGGTCTCCTTTACAATGACCGGTAATTTGGTATCAGAAACTAATTGCTCGATTCCGTTCAGTATTCCTTTAAAATTGCGATCCCCTTCCGGTTGCATCAATTCCTGAAGTGGATTCAAATGCACAATAACAGCATTAGCTTTGATGGAATCCGTTAATCTTTTTAATAACTTTTTCTTTAACCCACCGATCAATTGCGCTCCACCTATATTAGACGCAATGAATGCATTGGGTGCTTTACTGCGCACTATGGAAAAGGTGTCTGTAAGAGATTCATCCTCAAGCATGGCACGCTGACTTCCAACTCCAAATGGAATATTTTCGGTTTCACAAAATTCAGCAATAATAGCATTTACAGGCCCGGCATCAGCATACCCACCTGTCATAGAAGAAATAAAGAGTGGAAAATCAAACGTATGATCTAAGAATTTAGCTGATGTACTGACCTGATCATGGTCAACTTCAGGTAAAGCATTGTGATTAAAGTAAAACTGATCGAAGCCGGTTGGGGTTTGATACTGAGTTCCGTCAGTAACGGTCAGTTCCACGTGATCTTTCTTTCTATCTCTGATATCTGTCATGCACCTAAATTCTTAATTACTCAGGCTAAATGCTACTTTTTTAGAAAGGGTTCCACTTTTATGTCTAGATCAAATAGGAACCGGAATTCACATGAAATGTTTGGCCGGTTGCATGAGTCAATTTACCTTCCGCAAGCAAAGTTACAATGTTTGCGATCTGTTCGGGTGGTGCAATGGTATTCAAAGCCAGATCCTTGGTCAGGTAATCTGCTCCATACACTTCAATGGAACCCTGAGCCATATCCGTATCTACAAATCCGGGGGCAATGGTGTAGGCTGTGATTCCATGTTTGCCAAAGCTTCGGGCAATGCTCTTTGTAAAGGCCACCATCCCTCCTTTGCTGGCAGCATAGCTGGCATATTCGCCCGTATCTCCGCGATACCCGGCCCGGGATGAGATATTGATCAGTCGACCTGCGATTCCTGTTTTGGTCCATGCGTTCAAAGCCCACTTAGAGATCAGGGCTGCGGATCTCAAATTAACCTGGAGGGTCTTATCCCAGTTAGCGAGCCAGTCATCGTCTGAAATATCAAACTGTGCTTCTTCAAACATACCGGCGTTATTGATGAGGACTTCGGGGACTTCGTTATCCTGAAATACAGCCTTCAGTTTCTCTATTTCTTTAGGCTTGGAAAGATCACAGGCAATATGACGGTAGTTTTCGTTATTCGGGAAGTCATGATCTGTTGAGCGGGAAGTGCCAATGACTTCATATCCCTCATTAAGTAATTTTTGAGCGATGGATTTTCCTATTCCGCGGGATGTGCCGGTGAGTAATATCTTCATTTGGATGGTTTGTATGATTTTGATTAGTCGTAGATAGGCAAAGATAAACTAATCAGGGTAATCGATGAAATGATAAGAGATCACTTTCTCCAAACCGGTACATTTGAGCAGGCTTCTCCATACATGATCTTTTTAGCTCTACTCATTAACTTATTGGTAGTCAACAAATAAATGGAATCAGGCACGTGGATCTTACCACATCCTTTTACCAAAACAAACTTGTCCTCATATTGGGTCCAATCATGGTCATCAAGCTTCTTCTGATATAATTGATGCAGATAGGATTCTTTATTTCCGAGATATATATCCTTGGCAAATTCAGACGCATAAGAAGTGATCAGCATCCAGGCCCAGGGAGCAATAATGGCATCGGTGCTGCAGTTCACACATAAATACTTTCCCTCGTACTGCGACCAGTCATGATCTTTCAGGTGCTGACGAAACTCTTTTTCTTTCAACAACAGTTCCTGAAATAAAAACTGCTTGATATCCAGTTCTTCGATGGGCGTCGGATCATGAAACTTCTGCAGGTCGATCGTAACCAGCTTCGTGTTTTGCTGAACTTTATTTACAATTGTTTCTGCCATTTTTGCTAAATGTTTAGTCATTCTGAGCGGAAACGATTACCCTGCCTTTAAAAACAAGATCCTTCGTCCCGATAAATCGGGATCAGGATGACTATGAAAATTATTTAAATCGAAAATGATTCACCACATGAACAGGTTCTTGTGGCATTCGGGTTTTTAAAATGAAATCCCTGACCATTCAAACCATCCGTATAATCCAATTCAGTGCCTGCCAGATATAAAAAGCTTTTCATATCCACCAGTATTTTGATGCCATTTAGATCAAATACCTTATCATTTTCACCAACCTCAATGTCAGTATCAAAATCAAGATCATAGGTTAATCCGGAACAGCCACCGCTAACTACACCGACCTTTAACATCGCTGAGTCAGGGATCTGTTTTTCATCACGGATTTCACGAATCCGCTGAACAGCTCTGTCTGTAATAGATAGTTCCATGATTTAGTTTACCTGCAGCTTATGAGATCAATCAAACAGATACGACCTGAATTTCAGGATCGATACGCTTAACCATGCTTTCAATGGCATATAATGTTCCGGTTGTGGCTGTTGGGCACGTTCCACATGCACCTTGATAGTGAACCTTTAAGCGATTGTTTTCAAGACCTAACACTTTCAATCCCCCACCATCAGCTAATAAATAGGGACGTACCTGTTCATCCAGCATTCTGGTAATCTCCTGTAAACGCGGATCGTCAGAGCCCTGAACTTCCTTGCTCAGGTGTACATCTGTGTCATCCCCTTCATTGGTGATTGGTTTAGCTTCACGGATAGGAGGAGCCAGCTTGCGTAACAATTCAGACCAAACGGCTTTTCCATCCTGTGTTACTGTGATGTATTTATCAACGTAGTACACGTTGATCACGTTATCTACTGCAAATAGAGCCGAAGCCAGTTCGTCATCTTCCGCTTCCTGAGCATTCTCAAAAGAACGTGTGGTTCCATTTGTAAGGGGCTCAGCCAGCACAAAGCGCATGGCATCGGGATTTGGAGTGCGTTCTATTTCTTTAATTTTCGCCATCGTTATTCTCCTTTTATATCAAAAAAATTCTTGTACATATTTAATTCCATCTGCTAAGCGGTCAATGTCTTCCTTGGTATTATAAAATGAAATGGAAGCTCTTGCCGTGCCTGGAATCTTAAATCGATCCATGATCGGCTGTGTGCAATGGTGACCGGTTCTGACCGCTATTCCTTTCTGATCCAAAATGGTACCTGCATCGGTTGGATGAATATCCTTTAGTAAAAACGAGATCACCGAGGCTTTGTTTTTTGATGTTCCCACGATCTGTAGCCCATCTATGGCATTCAATTTATCGGTGGCATATTCCAATAATTCCTGCTCACGAGCGGCAATATTATCCATTCCTATATCCTCAAGAAAGGAGATGGTCTCAGAAAATCCAACCCCGGCTGAGATCGGTGGCGTGCCGGCTTCAAATTTATGGGGAAGATCATTCCAGGTGGTTTTCTCGAAAGTCACCTTATCTATCATATCCCCTCCTCCTCTGTATGGAGGCATGTCGTTCAGTAATTCCCGTTTCCCATAAAGAATGCCAAAACCGGTTGGTCCACACATTTTATGAGCTGAAAATGCATAGAAATCTGCATCCAGTTTTTGCATGTCCACTTTCATATGGGGAACCGCTTGTGCACCATCTACTAATACAGGTATATCTTTGGAATGAGCCGCTTCAATGATCTCTTCAACCGGATTGACGGTGCCTAAGGTATTTGAGACATGAACAACCGCAACCATCTTCGTTTTCTCAGAAAGAAGGTCGTGGAATTTGTCCATTAGTAATTCCCCTTTATCATTCATTGGAATGACTTTAAGGACGGCTCCGGTTTGTTCTGCGATCAATTGCCAGGGCACAATGTTAGCGTGGTGCTCCATGGCAGATATCAGGATCTCATCATTCTCTTTAAAGTGTTTACGACCATAACTTTGAGCTACTAAGTTAATGGAGTCTGTAGTTCCTGTTGTATAAATGATCTCTTCTTCATGCCGGGCATTGATGAATGCCTGCACTCGTTTTCTCGTCAATTCAAAAGCATCGGTTGCTTTTTGACTTAACGTATGGATCCCCCGATGCACATTGGCATGTTCATTAGAATGATAAGCGTTGATCCTATCGATCACGCTTTGTGGCATCTGTGAAGAAGCACCATTATCCAGATACACCAATGGTTGCCCGTTCACTTCTTGCTGAAGCACAGGAAATTGACTGCGAATGGCTTCCCAGTCAATATTGGTTTTGGTATCTGTTTTCAGAGTTTCTTGCATGATTTATACTCTAATTTGTCATTTTGAGCCCGATTTATCGGGTCGAAGAATCTTGCTTTAAAAGGCAAGGTTCTTCGCATTCGCTCAGAATGACTATTCTTGGTACTACTACTTCCCTACCGCAACAAATTCTTCGTCGCGAGAGGTATATTTAACTACTTCGTCCAATAATAATTTATGAACGGATTCTACTTCCATTGTTTCTATACTTTCAAGAGTGAAAGCATATACCAACAGCTCACGTGCTTTTTTCTTGGTCAACCCGCGACTGTGAAGGTAAAATACCTCATCCTCGTTCAGGTGACCAATGGTGGCGCCGTGAGAGCACAGCACATCGTCTGAGAAGATCTCAAGCTGAGGCTTGGTGTGAACCGTTCCATCCACAGAAAGTAGTAAGTTTCTGTTCTCCTGGAAAGAATCGATCTTCTGAGAGTCTTCACGAACAAAGATCTTACCGTTGAATATGGAATGCGCTTCGTCATTCACCACAACTTTGTGGAGCTGGTGACTTTTCGCATGCCAGTGTCGGTGGTCGATGGCAGAGTGTGTATCCGCGATCTGATCTCCGTCTATCAATACTAAACCATCAATAGTGAAATCTACTTCCTCATCGTTTTGAACCACTCGTGGGTCGTTTCGGAATAACTTCGCTCCCAGACAAATAGTGTATGAATGATACTCAGCATATTTATCAAGATGCGCGATCGGGCGTGAAATATGATTCGCCTTCTTACTGTCGCGCTGAATACGTGCATGGTGAACGTGAGCTCCTTCAAAAAGTTTGAACTCATTGACGGTCACGTTGAGGTATTCATTTTGAGTCAGAGCTACATGCTCTTCCACGATCGTGGCTTTGGAATACGCTTCCCCTACAAATAGCACACGAGGGGTTGCATAAAATGCTTTTTCAGCATCCGTAAATATGTTAAGAATATGAATAGGTGTTTCGACCTTGGTTTCCTTAGGCACATAAATAAATCCGCCATCCTTAAAATTGGCATCATTCAGAGCAGCAAATACATCCTGATCTTCATCATAATTGGTGTATTTACCCAGATGCGTTTCCAGGATCTTGTGATCACTGTAGGCGGTCATATTTCCAACAACCACATTCTCAGGAATGTCTGATGTTGAAGAAAGTTCAGGGTTGAATTCACCATTCACAAACACCAATCGACTATTTGTCGCTTCAGGCAGGTAATATTCACTGATATCACCTACAGGATTTGCTCCGGCCTCTGAAACAGGGACAAAGTGATTACGGCTTATGGATCTCAGGTCCGTGAATCTCCAGTCTTCATCTTTCTTTGTTGGAAACGGAAATTCAGAAATATTTCCGGTTCCTTTCTCATTCAATCCGGCAATTGCGGGAATGTTTGAACCCGGCCCAAAATCGCCGTCCAAAAAGTTTAATATGGTTTCTTTTTCTTGTACTGCTGTACTCATTACTGAGCCTCTCCGTTTACAGAAAATTCTTTTTCCAATTGTTCGTAACCTTGATCCTCAAGTTCAAGAGCCAGTTCTTTTCCGGCAGACTTAACGATCCTACCATTCATCATTACATGCACATGATCAGGCGTGATGTAATTAAGCAGACGCTGATAGTGGGTGATCAGTACGATCGCATTCTCAGGACCGGCAATTTTATTGATACCGTCAGAAACCACTTTCAGTGCATCAATATCAAGTCCGGAATCGGTCTCATCCATAAAGGCAAGTTTTGGATTCAATACCGCCATTTGGAATACCTCATTCTTCTTCTTCTCACCACCTGAGAAACCGGTGTTGATACTACGTTCAAGAAATTCATCCTTCATGTCGATCACTTCCAGACGCTCTTTCAGGTAGTCATCAAATTCAAGGGGATCCAATTCTTCGCGTCCATTCTCACGAGCGATCGTATTGTAGGATTCCCGAAGCAGGGTGCGGTTGGTAATGCCTGGAACTTCAATGGGATACTGGAAGGCAAGGAATAAACCAAGATGCGCTCTCTCATCGGCATCCAATTCTGTGATGTCTTCACCTTCAAAAATGATCTCACCTTCGGTAATCTCATATTCAGGGTGACCTGATACCACTTTAGCCAGTGTACTTTTACCGCTACCATTTGGTCCCATGATGGCATGAATCTCTCCTTTGTTGATGGTGAGATTCACACCTTTAAGAATCTGTTCGTCTTCGCCTTCTACACAGGCATGTAAGTTTTTGATCTCTAACACGTTTCTGTTCTTTTTGTCTTTTTTGATTATTTAATTTCTTTTGTTTTGCCTCTACGCTTGGTGACATGCACTCTGCATTGTCCGAAGCGCTACGATGCTGAGCGTGCGTAGCGAGACTTAAGATCCTTCGGCGGTAGCCTCAGGATTACTTGCTATCCAACACTGCCTTCCAGTTTCACATCAAGCAATGCATTCGCTTCCGTTGCAAATTCAAGCGGTAATTCTTTCAGCACTTCCTTCACAAATCCGTTGATGATCATGGAAATGGCGTCTTGTTCGCTGATTCCACGCTGCATCAGGTAAAAGATCTGCTCTTCCCCTACTCG
>JAASTO010000085.1 GCA_021767245.1 Balneolaceae bacterium | reverse complement strand
GATCTCCCCTGCATCCTCACTGAGGATATCAAAGTTGAAATATCCGGACATGAATTCACTGTCAGCAACTCCAATGGTTTGAAAGCTGATATCCTGAAGGGGGAGGCCATTGATCACCGGTTGTTCAATGTTCAACGAAAAGTCATAACCGTACTCATCCCGGATGGAGATCTTGGTTAACCCGGAGATCTGTTCGGCGGTAAAAAGGGAATCATACTGAACCTCAGAAAGGGAAATATTTCCATCGAACAGCAATTCATTTTCGATCACTTCGCTCACCTTACCGGTAATGGTTCCGGTGCCTTTAAGCTGTTCTGCCCCGGCCAAAGGAGCCAGAGGCTGAAGGTCCAGTACCCTCATATCAAGGTCAAAGTTGTTGGATGGATCCGTGCGGTCTATCAGGTTTCGGCGACCTGAAAAATTCCCTGCAATGACTTCACTGACTAATTCACCGTTTCTGACCCTCAAAATGTTATCCTGCAATTGAGCATCAATGCGAAGAGAATCAATGGAGGCTCCGTTGATATAGCTGGAATCGACCTGGATCAGCGTTTCAAATGAGTGGTTTTCTAAGTCATTGAAATTTCCGTTTGCCGCCAAACTTAGGTTAAATGAACTTGGTATTGACTCGAGATCAGGGAGGTCAGAAAGGTTGAATGCACGGGTGGAGGTCTCAAATGTAAATGAGCGGGTTTCATTAAAAAGCTGCTGAATAGCGGCCTTAAGGTTGATCCTGTTATCGAACAGGTTGATGAAGCCGTCTGTGGTTAGTGTTTCTGAATTTATCGTGCCGGTGATGGATAGATCGGGAATCTGATAACCGGCAATCTCAATGGGGTCAGATTGAAGCGTTATGCGATTTCCAAAGGTTGCATTAGCAGGGTTGTTTGCACTGACAGGTATTTTTTGTTTGAAGAGTGAAAATTTCCATAGTTCATCACTTAGGGTAAATCCGGTACCGGATGCCTTGGCATTTAGAGAGACCACCCCGCTTAATTCAGGTGATTTCGCCCATCGAGCCGGGTTGAGTTCAGAGAGAGTCAAACTTGCGGCCCATTCAGGATCGTTATCAAACAGGCGTTCAATATCAGCATTCAGGATCACCGATTCCGGTCCGTCTCGCATTTCTACATTGGCGATCAAAGCCTCATTTTTCAGCGTACCGCTTCCGAAAAGTGTTTGTAGTCTGTAATTCTCATATCTGATATCATCCAGTGTAAATCCCCAGGTCAGATCTGCTTGCTCAACATCCGAATCAAGATGTCCTTCAGCCGTGACCTGAAAGGCGGAGACCATTGCCTTAATAGAATCTTGAGTGTAATACCCGAGATCCAGATTGCTGGCACTCAGTCCGGCCTTTTTAAGTGTCGGTTCCTCATGTATCGACAGTGTTGTTACAAACAGCAGATCATCAAAGCCGGAGCCGTCACCTGATATCTCAATATCAAACGATTCAAACGTACCATTGGCTTGGAGAGATAACTGCAGATCTTCATCCGGAAGAGATTGATCGATGTAAGGTTTGAGATCAGAAAACGAGAACGGAGTGGCACTAAATGTAGCATTCAGGGTTGAATCCTGAAGGTCAGTATAGGCATTGGCTTCCAAAAACGATCGCCCGGTACTTAGGATGAGCTCGTTCAGAGAAATGTGCCCGGTGTCGTAATCGGCAGAAGCACTGAGATCTATGGAATTCGGAAGTTGCCCCTCTGTGATCTTCAGATCGAGTTGGTCTAAGCCGGCGCTTATCTCTTCAAATACCTGCAGGCGCGCTATAGCATTCAGGTCAGTAATTGATAGGGACTCATCGGGGAGATAGGTCGGTGAGTTTACAAAGATCTCTGAATTTATAAGCTGAATTTCCTGAAGGTCAATATTCAGGGGCGAACCACTTTCGGGATTGGTGTTGGTCGTGTCCTGCGGTATCAGGTTTTGAACATTGAACTTGCCCGGTTCTTCTTCTTTCAAATACAGCTTCATCCCATCAACCGAAATCTGAGAGCTTTGGTAGGTTAAACCGATCAGTTTCAACAGCGAGTGCCTGATATGGATATCTGCCACAGAAAGCAGAGTATCCGCTTTTAAATCTGTAAGGGTTATTCCGGAAACAGTGAAGTCACTCCATAGATCTCCGCTAATATTCCGGATCTGAAGGGTGCCATTGAGGGAAGAATTCGCAATGGAAGTAATCTGATCTTTAGTAAAACTACGGACCGTTTGAGTTTTTAGTGAAAAGCGCAGTCCGAGTAAAAGTATTGCAAGGGCGAGTAATCCCCAAAGAGATCTTCGAAGCCAGGTAGGGAGGGCGCTATGTTGCTTTGATTCACTCATTAAAATGCCTGCCCAATGCTAAAATGTATGCCCCACCGATCCCACGCGCTGCCGTAGTCGGTACCCTGATAGATCCTGAGGTCCTCGTCAGTTGGGTTGATCTTGTACGCAACATCAACTCTGACCGGGCCAATGGGGGATTGGTATCTTAAACCGGCACCGGTGCCAAACAGAATGGGTGTGGATGCAATTGAACCAAAGTTTTTCCAAACCTGCCCACCATCTAAAAAAGTTGCTATACCAAAACCTTTGATGAGGCCATCTAAACTAAATCTGAATTCCGTATTGAAACTAAAGCTGGCACGGCCTCCAATTGGGACAAACCGGTCAAAATTTCCGTTTGCGTCAATGATCGCTCTTTTTGGGCCAAGTTCCTGTCGGTTCCAGCCCCTTACTGAATTCGTCCCGCCACTGTACACCCTGATATTTGAGGGTAAGGTATCATTCTTTGAAAAGTAGATCCCCGACATATTGATGCGGTTCGCGAATACGATATTGTCGGTTATTGGAGTAAATTTTCTGGCATCAAGTCCTGCTTTTTGGAAGCTGTAGGTAGATTCACCAAACAATCCTGAAAGTTCCCAAAAGGGTTGAACCGACCATCCGTTCTGTGCCCGGTTCAACCCGTTTGAGTAGAATGCATTTATATTAAAAGAGGAGGTGTTATAGGATTGAATACTGTCGGGCAAACTTTCCTGTGAGTTTAGGGTGTACTCATTGTTGAGGGTAAATTCATAAGAAACGGTACCGGTGAAGTTAGCACTGTACTGATACACAAAGCTGTTATTGAAACCCCCTCTCAGGATTTCATACGAAGGTTCCAGTTGGTGACTGATAAACGGCGAGGTAACAAAAGAGGTTTTTGTATTGAAAAGGTACGGAAACAGGTAGTCGGTGCTAAAGCGTTGTTCAATGGCCGATAAGCTGGTGGATGCCGTCAATCGTTCACCTCTCCCGCGCATGTTACGATGGGTCCATGAAGCACGTCCCCTGAATAGTTTGTAAAAATCGGCCCAGCCATCATCAAGTCGTGTCAGGTTACCGATACCAAATAACAGCTGTATGGTTCTTGGTGGTGCTTCCCTGACCCTCACGTTGATATCAATGGTAGAATCCTGAGGTTGATCCGGGATGGATACGATCGCGAACCTTAGAAAATGATGACTGAATACTTCCCTTTGTGCTTCCCGCAGCTGATCATTGCTGAAATACTCGCCTTTTTCTATGCCCGTTTCACGCCGGATATATTTTGCGGCAAGTTGATCTTCACCTTCTACACTCACAGAATCAAAACGAGCTCTGACGCCTGAGTTCACCTCAATGTTTACAATAGCCAGTTTCTTGACGCTATCAACATCAGCTTTAACAGAACTTTCGGCATAGGGAAACCCAAGATTATTAAGGGCACCGGTCAGGTTCGCCTTTACATCCGTTTCGTTAACGGTTTCGTAGCGTTCACCTTTACGGTAAGGCAGCCGATCGGTCAGTTTCTCAAATTCATCGTTATTAAGGATCAGTTCACGGTCCGCTTCTTTTTGTGAGGTGATCTTGAAATTTACCCTGTCAATTCGAATGGGTTTGTTTTCGGTGATTTTAAATAGAACGGCTTTTTTCCACTCTTTGTTTAGGGTCCTGATTTCATAATCCACATGAACATCATTGAATCCCCTTCGCTGATAAAACCGCTCAATTCTAATAACATCCCTACGGACCTCATTTTCGTTGAGTCTCATGCCCCGGTTTTTCCAAAAGGCCATTTTTTTGAACCAACTCGGCGGTTCATACAAAATATTATTGCGTAGTACAAGGTCTTCATAGGTGGTATTCCCCTCAAAACTCACGCTCCATACCCGTGGTTGAACCGGCTCCTCATCCTGTGATTGAGCGAAAGCGGTACCCAGTGCTAAAAACAGAAACCCTGCCGACAAAATTAAAATATGAGTTGCTTTATGCATGTTTAAATTCAGGGATCAGAAACCGTTATTTGAATAATAAGTATAACCTAATGTTTGCTATCTTGGTACCCAAGAATTGATTTTAAGGAAATAATGTAAAAGTCTAAAAGTCTTTATTTTCATGAGATTTGTACTACTGCTGGCTTCACTGCTAATTTTATTAACATCCTGTAAAAGTACCGAAGAGTTTTCCGGTTTCTCTTACGATCCGCCTGATGTGACGGATACCACAGATAAAGAGCTCACCCCTCAGTATAAACGTGTGATCGGAACAGGTGAACCCACCGTATGGGTCTCAAATATGTTCGATGGGGCGCGTCTCAATGATTTTTATGCCAAACATGATTCACTCTTTGAGGTGTATATTCGTCCTGAAAATGCACCTATCAATAACAGTCCCTGGTATGCCTTTAAAATATGGAGCGACACACTCAGGTCAGCTAAAATAAAAATTAATTATCAGGATGCCACACATCGATATGTTCCTAAAATACATAGGCCTGATAGTTCTGGAGCAGTAACGCTTAGTGATTACGAAGAAGTGGCATTCGAATATGATTCAACCGATGGCACGGCAGTTATTGAGCTGGATCTAAGCGAGGCTCCGCTATATGTATCGGCACAGCCATTGCAGACCACATCAGATCTGATGGAAGACCTTGAATCGCGCAACATTATTGGGCATGATTTTGTGAAACATAAACGTGCGGGGCTTTCTAAAAAAGGAAGAGAGATCATGGAGCTTGAGATCACGGAGGTTGCTCCCGGTCAAAAAGCACCGGTGCTTGCGATAGTCGGAAGGCAACACCCCCCTGAAGTGACCGGATATCTGGCTTCCCTTAGTTTTCTGGAGGAGTTGACCTCGGATACCGAGCTGGCTGAACAATTCAGAAATACCTTTGTGGTAAAAGCTTTCCCGATGATCAACCCGGACGGGGTTGATCTGGGACACTGGAGGCATAACGCCGGGGGAATTGACCTAAACCGGGACTGGGAGAATTTCAATCAACCCGAAACGAGGGTGGTCAGGGATGCACTTTCCTGGATGAAAGATCACGAACGGCGTATCATGTTTTATGCGATCGATTTTCACTCAACAAATGAAAACCTGTTTTACCCCATCAATGAGGAGATAAAGACCACACCGGATAACATCACTCAGAAATGGATCCCAATGATCAAAGAGAAAAACGCTGATGTGGAGTTTACGGTTGAGGAATTCGACACAAGTTCACCTATTGCTAAAAACTGGTTTTATCATACCTTTGGAATAGATGCTGTAACATATGAGGTGGACGATCGTCTTGAAACAGACAGGCTGGACAAAATTTCGAGATCCGCCGCCCGTTCGTTGATGCAATTATTACTGGATGAATGGTATCACAAAAATCTTGATAACTAATGCAGTGTTGCACATATTCATGTCTAATATTTTGATCGGAAGTTTATGAAGGGATCTGAAATACTGCTGGAAGGCATACAAAACTGGAAATTAAGACTCATACTGAGTGCACTATTGAGCATCATGGGTTTGGCTGCATTCGTCAGCATGTCATTAAGTTTGTTTGTGGACCTTACCGTTTGGGATCAAACAGTGGTCAGCATCGCGATCTTTATGGTTGGCACACCGGCCTATCTGATCCTCAGCAACCTTGGCAAGGTGGACCAATACACCATTGCCGGTTTTTTAAACGAAAGTCTTGAAGAAGTTGGAGGCGACGCTGAAGTTCTTGTCAAAAAAGAGGATGACCTGGACGAACATGAAAAAAACCGGCGGGAACAGCTGGAAGAGTTCTTTACAGAAAATCCGCTGTATAATTATTTGCCTGACAAGCCTGTAAAACAAGCATACATATTATTTGTGATTACACTTTTAGGCAGCTTCGGTATTTGGTATCTGGGTTAGATCATAATTCGGCAACATGTAGTGCAAATGTGAAAAGCACGTTGTCTGATTTTTATGAAAATTCTCCCGGCACATTTAACTCGAATAGTATAAGAATATAGTCCACAGACCATCATAATGGGACATAATCACCACCACCACCATCCTAAAATAGACGACTCCTCCATCTGGAAGCTATGGGTTTCCATCTTTTTGAACCTTGGGATCACCCTGGCACAGGTGATCGGGGGGCTTATTTCGAATAGTCTCTCCCTGCTGTCGGATGCGGTTCATAATTTCAATGATTCCATGTCGCTGGTGACCACTTTAGTGACCAAAAAAATTGCAAAGAAGGGAGCCACATCCTCAAAGACCTTTGGTTACAAAAGAGCGGAGATCATTGGTGCTTTCGTGAATCTGATCACTTTGGTGATCGTAGCTCTGTTTCTCATCAAGGAGGGGATAGAGAGGTTTTTCGTACCTGAGACCATTGATGGGCTTACCATGTTTTGGGTAGCTATGATCGGCCTGGCTGCCAATCTGATAACAGCCGCCCTTTTGTGGAAGAATTCCAAGGACGACCTGAATATGAGGGCCGCATTTATTCACATTCTGGCCGATGCGATCTCATCCGTTGGGGTGATCATTGGGGGATGGTTGATCATTAAATATAACTGGTACGTGGTGGATGCCATTCTCACTCTCCTGATCGGTTCATACATTTTATGGCACAGCTATCACATGCTGAGGGAAGCCATTGAGATACTGATGGAAGCCAAACCGGATAATATCGATATCACAGAATTAACAACTTCCATGCAGAGTGTCGATAAAGTGTGTGATGTTCACCACGTGCATGTGTGGAGGCTGGATGAAGAAAGCACCCTGTTAGAAAGCCATATTGTGATACAAAAAGAAGACCTGCATTTGATGGAGGAAATTAAATCAGCCATTAAAAAAGTGCTGCATGATGAGTATCACATCACCCACAGCACCCTTGAGTTTGAATTTGAGCCGTGCAGTGCTCAAGATCATCAGGTTGTTCATCAACATGAGCATCACCACTAAAAACATTCTACTCTACTCTGCCGGAGCTGAGAAATCCTGATTGAATGGGTTCCCTTCCGGAATGGTGATCTTCACAAGCCCATAATCAGCGGCCTGATGGCACTGATTGCAGGTTTGGATCATATTTTCGTAGTTCTGTCTGAACTGGCTCAGGTCCTGATTGTCGATCGCTTCCCCAACCTGTTCGAGCTGCGGCGGGAACATGGTACTCATAAGATTGCTGATGTCAATACCGTCATCCATCATATTGCCTTCGCTTATCACCTCAGATAGCTCTTCCAGTTCGTGGGCATAGATATCTGCAAGTCCCCAGTTTTCTTCCATGCCGGCTAGGTACAGTTTGGTACTGTAGCGCTGAATAAAAGACATGTGATAGATCAATGGGACGGTTTCAGCATAATTTTCGTCAGAATCGGAATGAGCCGTTTCACTGACTGAAGGTTCTTCAGATGACTGGGGTTGGCAGGCGAATCCAACAAAGACTAAAACGGTTATAAGTAATGCAGCTAAAACTCTGAATTGGTTTTTCATACTGAATGATTAAATGATTTATACTTGTTGTCATAATTTCAAAGTTATTCCTGAAGTTCCTTACATTCAAATCATGAAAAAACTTTTATTTCTTATACTACCATTTTTTGTATTCGCATGCGGTAATAACCCTGACGTTATTGATGACATGGGGGATGCAGAATTTCAACTTCTTGATCAAGACAGTACCGCTGTAACTTTTCCTGACGATTTTCAGGGAAAATATGTGGTTATGGGTTTCATTTATACCAACTGTCCGGATATTTGCTCGTTGATCACCCAGAACCTTAAAAAGATCCAGCAGGATCTGAATTATCCGGAGGATGTAGAATTTGTAGCTGCCACTTTTGATCCGGTTAGGGATACGCCCTCCACATTAAAAAATTATGCGAGGTCGTTTGGATTGGATGAAGGGTTTACCTTTTTAACCGGAGACTCCACGCAGGTGTTTGCCCTGATGGACAGTGCCCGGGTTCGAAGTCAGGTTTCCATGACCACGGAAACTGAAGATGGGCGTGAGCTATATTTTATCAATCACTCCGATAAGATCATGGTGTTGGATAAGGAGTCGCGAGTGATCTTTGAATATGGCGGGAGTCAAAAAGTGATACCTTCCATTGTGGTTGAAGACCTAAATAAAGTACGATGAGAAATTCCGTTTTAGTTTTAGTGATCTTGGGATTGGGACTGTTGGCAACAGCCTGCAATTCTGAAGAAAAAAAATCCGCTGACTCCGATGAAGTTGTGGCCGAACAGCGGGTGCGTCCGGCTGCAAGTGGGGGAACAACAGCGGCCTATTTTACTTACACCAACTCATTGTCTGAGCCCGATACTCTACTTGCGGTGGGTAGTGGAATTGCGGCACTGACTCAGGTTCACGAAACCTACGAAACCGAAGATGGCATGATGGGGATGAGAGAGAAGAAGGCTATCGCGGTTCAACCCGGAGAAACCCTGATGTTTAAACAAGGCGGGCTACATGTGATGTTCATCCAGCTGGAAAAAGAGTTGGCTGAGGGTGATTCCGTGGCCTTAACGCTTCAGTTTGGTAAGGCGGGAGAAGTTCAATTAATGCTGCCGGTCAAACATTGAGTGATAAGAATACCACAGACGCTTATTCAAGGGGTGCCCGGAAGTATGAGATCAAATGGAAGAAATACCTCGATCATACGCACTCAAAACTATTGGCTGAGTTTGAATGTACTCCGGAAGATAAGATCCTTGATGTAAGTGCCGGAACCGGGTTATTTGCGGAGCATCTTAAAGAAGCCGGATTTGGGTTCAGGTCTATGACATTGAATGACGTTTCTGCAGGTATGCTAAAGCTGGCGAGAGACAGATTCAGCGGGATAGAGTCGATTAACTTTCATTGTGATTATGCCGAAGAGTTAAGTTTTGAGCCCAATTCATTTGATGTGGTGGTATCAATGAATGCCTTTCACAATTACGCCGGACAGGAAAGAGCTTTGGAGCAGGTCCAGAGAGTCTTAAAACCCGGAGGGCAATTCTATCTTTTGGACTGGAACCGGTCGGGTCTTTTCAGGGTGGTAAACAGACTTATCAAACTTAGTGTCCCTGAAATTATCAATACCCGTTCGGCAAGTGAGGCTAAAAAAATGGTGGAAAGGGTAGGCTTAAAAGTTGAGTCAGAACAAGAATGGAGCTACAGCTACTGGAAGTTCTTCCTGATCAGAGCCTCCAAAAAATAACGTGGTATTATTTACCGAAATCAGGTTGTAAAGGATAGCTATTGAGAGAGCAACGGGATGAACCGAATAGCTGCAACGTTTAATAATATTCAACAACGGCGGTGATGGCACCCTGATAATGACCGTTCAAACGTTGAAGGTCGCTAACTTTACCATTGATAGAAATATCATGTTCACCGTTAGGAGAAATAACCTGTACGGTTTCCAAAGTGTCAAAGTCCAGGATCTCACCTTGCTCGTTAACAACCTGATCTTTGTTTTCGAGGCGAACATTTATTTCAGAACCCGGGGTGGTGACAAGAGTAAAGGTACCGGCTTCAAAATCTTCAAAAGCATTAACAGAAGTAAAGTCGATAAGCTGTTCATTCAGGGCAGTAAATCCTGCGCCACTAATGATTTCAACCCGTGCTTGCATAACCGCTGTTACCTGGGCATTGGCCTGAAAGATAAGTCCGGTTGCTAAAAAAGTAAGTATGGAGAGAATTAAAGTTTTCATTGAGCCTCCTGTTTTAACTCACCCGTAATTTATTAAAAGTTTCTAATATTAAAAAATTTTAATGTTTTGAACGAAGACGTGCCGATCCTCTTCAGGGGTATAAAGTGTCAAATAAAGCGTTCAGATGGGGTTTTTACACTTATTAGAAATTGAGGCTATTCCTCAGGAGAAAGGCAAAGATTAGAAAACG
>JAASTO010000084.1 GCA_021767245.1 Balneolaceae bacterium | reverse complement strand
TCCCACATTGGCATATTGCTTGAAGCGGAAATCATTACTGCCGGAATCGGTTCCTAACACACCATCGATATAATTGAAATACTGTTTGTGAAAGAGGGTGAAAGAAAGGGAATGTCCGGTAGTTTCCCAGGTAGCGTTTATGTCCGTATTGATGCTGCGTTCGGTTTTCAGCCAGGGATTACCATCATAGAAGAAGCCATCGGTGTAGTTGTAGATGTAATGTCCGAATAATTCCATGTGGTTCCCCATGCGCTCGGAGTAAACCAGGCTTCCAGAAAGGCTCCAGTTATTGTTCATCATCCAGAGTACACTGCCTGAACCTGAGAGCAGGAATTTAGCACGTGTACCGGGCGCTTCTTCGTAAAGTCCCTGAAAGAAGGAGGCATGAGATTCACTGTCCGTTCTGAGTGTCTTATACCGGATGCTTTCTTCCACTTTCAGCAACAGATTGTCAGATAGCTGTAAACGGTGTCTGAAACCCAGGCTCGCGTTATTGGTCTTTACCTCGTCAAGATTATAAATGAGCATATCCTGAATAGATGGATCAAGACTTTCCATGAGCATGTTTCCGAAAGCATCAGACATATAGGCGTCCATGAACCAATCGAATTGATGGTCGAATAGGGTGGCTGCTCCATTTAATTTGGCACCATAGGTAGTGGTGGTGCCATACATAGGCATGTACATGCCTCTCATGACCTGTCGGTTTGCCACATCCCGGCTATAATCATCCATCCAGTGCCGGACACTGTTGGCGTACACCTGTGCCGTGTTGAATTGAAAATCATTATTTGATGGGGCAAAATTGAAACGGATCTGCCCGATATCTGCGAGGGCTTTAGTGGCATCCATAAGCAGGGCAGGGTAGCCGATGTCATAGGCTTTATCCATAATATAACCGGCCTCCAGAGAATGCCTGGAAGGGAATGTATGGCGGTAGTTGACGTTCAGGTTTAATTTTTCGTACTGCGTGTTCTGTATAGTTTGATCATTTCCGGCACGAAAATCATCAGCTTTTTTATAGCTTCCTGAAAAACGCACGGCATTACGTCCGGATGCATCTGAAGTGTTGCCACTTAAGCTGACCGTTCTGTACTGATCGGGGGCCCGGTAAGAAGTGCTTAAATTAAAAGAAGTGGGGGTATTTTCTGCCTTTTGGGTGACCAGATTTACCGTGCTGATCCCGCTACCGTTTTGTGCCACACCACTTCCGCTTTTATCGATCTGAAGTTTTGAAAGGTTATTGGTTTCCACATAGGAGGTGATGGGGTCCATTTTATCAACACAGGCTTTGAAAACCTGCATCCCGTCGATCACCAGGTTCATGCGCTGATCGCTTTGTCCCCGCACGGCCGGCTCCCATCCAAAAGCTCCACGCTTGGTGGTAGAAACTCCATCGATGTTATCGAGGAACTGATCCATGCCCTGATCGGCGGTTCGGTTATGGTAGGTGTGTACGTTTTGCTCGCCTTCTTTATTGGCCAGCACCAGTAATTCGGTTTGATCACGGAATACTTCAGGGTTTAGGTAGATAACCTCCATTCCATGCTGAAGGTGAATACTTTTTGGGGCATACCCTACGGCTGTGATCGTGAGGTGTGAGTATTTACCCAGATCGACAGTGAACATACCGTTGACATCAGTCACTGTGATCACGGAATTAGGACCGTCTTTTATATGAGCCTGTACAATGGGTTCTTTGGTTGACATATCCGCCACTTTCACGGATATCTGTTGAGCCATCAGCGCTTCCGCTCCGGTGAACAACAAGCCAATTATTAGGATTAAATGTTTCATGACCTCAGGATTTATAATGAAAATGAATAGCTGCCGGTCTTTTTTTTCCGGCAGCCTATCAATTAGACAGATATTATTTGGCTATAACTGAATACTCGAATACCATTTCCGGCAGAGTATCATTTTCTACAACAAGCTCAACCGTGGTTGTCCAAAGGCCACTCATGCTGTAGTTGATATCGCCCTCATAAAAACCATTACCAGTAGCCACAGGGGGTGTAAATGGTGTAGAATGTCCGGTTCCACCACCCATGTCCATGTATGGATAAACGATCAGTTCAGCATCCGATACAGCCGGAAAGTTCATCATGGTTTCGCGGGTATGTACCAAAAAGGTCAGGTCGTTATTCCCACTCATTGGGCGTTGTGGCTCGAACCAGGTAACGAAGTATTTTTTACCGTTGCTATCCTCTGTATTCATGATCTTCCAGGAGGAGTTTACATTAACCGGCATTTCTCCTGAAATGTCTGAACCGGATTGAGTGGTGAATTCAAAGTTAATGGTCCAGCTCCCCATATCCCCACTTGGCATAATAAAAACCGCAAGGTTGCTTAGGTATGAATCATCGATCGCATCTGTTTCGGGCTGATCGAAAGGCGTGGAGTGAGACATGGTTGCCATGTCCATGATCGGGGAAATGATAAAATTTTGAGGCGTGATGGTATCATCGCCTTGCTTGATCTTCCAAAAAAGCTGATTGGCTCCGATCTCAAGTTCATTTGTAGCTTCCAGAGATACGGTATAGCCATCCACTGTGACCGAGTTTATGGGGATCAGATCCAATTCGGGATTGTTGTTATCGGAAGAATCACAGGAAATGGCAAAGACCAATAGGGCTGCTACGGCCATTAATCGACCTAACATAGTTTGAATATTCATGATATAGAACGTTTAGTTTAATAGGGTAATTAAATGTATAGTGTGAGTTGCTCTGACCGGATCAGAACATCGGTTCACCTAAGTAAATAAGAGGGGATCTAAACTAAACGCGGGGAGGCCGAAGCAGGTCTTTATACACCCCACTCAATGCTTGTTCAGCAGGTAAGATGTAATCGATTTCTCGTTCTTTGGGATAAGTTTGAACGAGATCCGTTGTACAGGTGGCATTCACTTTTGATGAAAAGATCAATGCCTGAGTGGTATCTGTATTATTGTTATGAGGCAGATCATAAAAACAAAATTCACCGTGAGTGTCTTCACCATGATGATCACCGGTTGTAGCCGGAGCATTGTGATGACAGGTACACATGGTTTCTCCTTCATCGATCTCGCAACTGCAGAAGGTGATCTCACAATAAGTGCCAGGCTCTTGTGAATGATTATGATCTAAGATGAGCCCGAAGCCTAACCAACCCACAATATTCCATAGCAGCACCAACAGTGTGGCGTAGCCGGTAAGCTTATGATATGTACTATTCAGACTCATGACTCTTTAAATTACTTCATCAATATGAAGAAATATTGAACCTAAAGATAATTGAATTATTCCAATTCCCGAGGTCTTGTTACAACAATTAATATAATTGAATTGGGCTTGTAGGGGTATGAACCGGAAACCGGATCAGTTTACAGACCGGGCCCGGATGATCTCATTTCTGAAACTAGCATGGCAGCTGACACATCCCTGCTGTATGATCTGATATTTATCCAGTACGCTTTCCATATTGCGTTCGGCAGCGGCCACTTTAAGTGAGTCGGCAGTATCATGAACCAACTTATCGTACTGACCAAATGCCGGCATACGTTCTCCCAGGGTTTTCTTGACCAAAGCTCTCGTTTCATCCGATAACGGAGGATGTTCGTTGATGGCCGCCGCTCCCTGTTCAATCAGGTTAAAATTCTCGGTATAGATGCCTTCGTTGATGATCTGCATATCAGTGTAAATAAGCCGCATGATGGTTTGAAGATCCAGTGACTCATCTTGTTTTGGTTCTTCAAAGGTCAAACCGGTGAGTATTGATCCTGAAATTAAAAGCAGTGTAAATACAGTGATTCGATTCTTCATAATTTTAGGTTGAGTGAAAAGTTTATTTTTTAGGATTCTTTACGGTCATTTTCAGGCTCATGAATAGCAATAGCCAGACTACGGTTCTGAAAGTCATGGCACCAAGACTATCTGTGGCAACACCTGAATCTATCAGGTAAAGGATGGAAATCGTGATCAGCACGATCAGGTTTATCAGAAAAACAACGAAAGCAGCCATTTTACCTTTGTGGCTGTTTCCCCAAATAAGATATCCTGCTATCAAATAACAAATCCCCATGATATGGTTAAAGATCAGGAGCGGCATAAAGACCACATACCCGGGGTCCGCTCTCAGATAAAGGATGCGGGAACTTGCAACCAGAGTTAGTACTCCAAAGGTCGCTGCTATGATTGAGGCTATTTTCTGGATCATACCATCCTTTTCAGGTTTACTTGTCAAAGATCAATTTACCGCTCAGGTAAAGCAGGGTGGTTTCGGTAAGTTTGACCTTATACTGAGTTTCAGAGATCTTTAATCGGGCATTATGCAGAGAAAGTTGTGCACTCCTTAATTCCAGGCCGGTTATCAAACCCCTTTGAAAGGAATCTTTGGCCCGTTCGTAATTTCTTTCGTAGGTCTTGAGATTATCCATTTCAACAGACAGTTGTTGTTTATGAAATTGATATTGCTCCCAGGTATTATCGAAGGTGGTCTGAAGCTGCAGTTTCGTTTGATCGGACAGGATCTGAGCCTGCCTGATATCCGCTTTTGCATTTTGAACAGCTGTTTTGGTTCGTCCTCCGCTAAAAATGGGAATGCTTAAGGTTAAGCCACCGGTAACCCCAAGTTGTTCCTGCGTTTCGAACTGTCCATCCGAGGCCGTTTGGTATGCATATCCGTATTGAGCGTTTGCTTTAAGCCTCGGATACAAATTGCCCTTTATAAGACTCTCTTCAAGTTCAGCCTGTTTTATTCTCTCCTCTCGCACACTTAAAAGGGTATTGTTCTGTTCAAGTGAGCGGGATAGTTCTTCGTAGTTGGTTTCAAATGTCATGGATAGATCTTCTTCCAAAGGGTTTTGAGAGGATTCATTCCACCCGATCTCCGTATGAAGGTCCCTGTATGCCGTGCGGTAGTTTAGCTGCAATTCCCGGAATTCCGTACTGTCTGTTTTCAGATCTGCCAAAGCCTGCAGGTACTGCTGCTCATTAACCTGTCCAAATTCTTTTCTGTTCTCTACGATATTGAACCGGTCAGTGCTTTGTTCTAAGGCTTCTGATTTCAATTTGATGGCTTTTTGGAGTGAAGCAACCTGAATGTATTTCTGAGTCACATTCATTACGGTTTGCTCCATTTTAGCTTTATGATCAAGACCTGACACCACCTGACCGGTTTTCAGCATTTTGTAGCGATATTGCCCCTTCATACCGTCAAATATGACGAACTCGGTTCCAATACCAGCCTGCAGCTGAGTGGAGTAAACGCCATCGTATTCAATGGAAGGCGGTGGCTGGGAACCTGACTGCGGGTTGAGCAAATTCTGAAAAAAGGAACCGGGTGTCAGTTCAACATCATTGTACGCCCAGTTCATGCTGCTGATGATCCCCAGGGTAGGAAGCTGACCGGCATTCCCACGAGTGGCTAAATTTGCGGCTTTCTCAGCTTCGATCTCGCTGATCAAAACATTGTGATTATGCAATAAAGCGGCATCAAGAGCTTCGTTTAAGGTGAAAACCTCCTGTGCTTGTGTAAGCTGTGTGATCAGAGAGATCAGGATAAGAATTAGGACACGTTTCATAGTTTAGTGCGTTTTTGATGTTCCATAAGCTGAACAGCGGGTTCAATGGTTTCCTGGGTGGCCTCTTTATTGCCGGTTAATTTCAGCAGTTTAAGTTTGAGCTCATTCCAGATCACCAAAAAGGCCGGAGCAAGGGTCAGAGAAATGAACAGTCCAAAGATCAATCCATAAGCGATGGTAATGGCCGGGGGACGTAAGAATGCAGAAGCTAATCCACCAACAAATATCATGGGAACCAGCCCGGCTACCGTACTTAAACTGGTTAACAGAATGGGCCTGAACCGGGATCTGACGGCATCTTTCAGGGCATCCTCAAAACTCATTTCAGCTGTGAGATTATCATTAAAGGCCGTAATGAGGACAAGCAGGTTATTGATCAATATCCCAATCAAAGCGATCATCCCGATCAAAGAAAAGATGTTCATGGTTGCCCCGTGGATCAGGTGTCCAATAACCACCCCAACAAAGGCAAAGGGCAGTGATAGAAGCACTAAAAAGGTCTGACTAAACGACTGAAAGTTGATAACGATCAGCGCCAGCATGAATACCAGAATAAAGGGAGCCACAGTTTTCATGGCTTCGGTTACCCGGGCTGATTCCCGGTTCTGTCCTTCGATCGAAAAAGTGACGTCAGGGAATTCTTCACTTAAACTTGAAATAATGTTCGTTTCAATGTCAGCCAGAATGGCCGGGGCTGACAGGGAAGGATCCGCCAGGTCAGCATCTACCCGAATGGTACGGTTACCATTTATGCGACTGACCTGCATAAGCTCATCGGTAGGATAAATGGTAGCTACCTCGTTCAAAGGAAAGGCACCGGCAGGAGTGCGGATCTTCATGGTTTTAAGGGCTTCAAAATTTGATCGTTCTTCTTCAGGGAAACGAAGCCAGACCCTGACATCATCACTGCCACGCTGCAGGTTCTGAACCTCCATACCGAAAAAGGCCGTTCTGACTTGCATCATCAGGTCTTGCAAGGTCAGCCCAAGTTGCTCTCCGGCTTTAGTCAGTTCCAGATGTAGTTCAGGATTTCCACGCTGATCCGTATCAGCCACATCAACCAGGTCATCACGCTGCTCAAGCATTGATTTAAGTTTGGCTGATGCTTCCTGAATGTGAGCCAGACTTTGCCCGGATACGGAAATATCGACCGGCAACCCACCAAAACGATGTTCAGCGGTAGATCCCATATAACGAATGTATTTGGCTTCAGGGATCACGCCCACTTCATCACGGAACATATTGTTGATCTTATAAGCCGGAATACCGCGCTCTTCCCCGCCAAGCATCACCACCCGAAGCATGCCTTGATGTGAGTTTGGTCCCAGCACCAGTTCGATGTTTCGTATAACCTCTTTACCGTCTGCACGCTCTGAGCTGAGTCGGTCGCCTACAGCTAAAATACTTTGTTCGATCTGCTCAAGCTTATCTTTCACCTCACTCTTGGGAGTTCCCGGCTCAAGTTCCATGCTTACCAGTTGAATGTCATCATCCAGGTAAGGGAAAAAAGTGACAGGTAGCACACCGGTTCTCAATAACAAAATGGACCCAAACATCAGTAGGACAAAAGCTCCCACGTTCAGCCATTTATAGCGGTGCGAAATGATATCGGTGAAGGGCATGAACCATTTATCCCTGAACGTCATGAGGCTCTGTGTGAAAAAGATCTCAAACCGGGTTTGGGTGTTGTCTTTGGTTAGTACCTTAGAGCGAGTCATTTTAGCGGGTAAGAACAGGAAAGTGATGATCAAAGCCGCCAGCAGGGCACTCGTAACAACAAAGGAAACTTCCGAGAAAAAGGCTCCGGGTTTACCGGGTAAGAAGAAGAATATACTGAAGGCAACCGCGGTGGTTAACAGCGATATAGTCATGGGAGCGGCCACTTCAGCTGCTCCGTCCCTAGCGGCAACAATAGGGTGTTTGTGAAATTCAGAGTAATGCCGGTACACATTTTCAGCCACTACCACACCGGTATCAACCAGCATCCCAAGTACCAGAATAAACCCGAAGATGGATACCACATTTATAGTGAGGTCGTAACCAAGCAGGGCAAAAATGAAGGTTCCCAACAAGGACAATGGGATGGTTAGAGAAACCCAGAAGGCAATGCGTTTATCCAGAAAGAGGGTGAGGATAACTAAAACGAGGATCAGTCCGGCCAAACCATTTTCCCATAATGCGGCAGCCCGTTCGTTCACAAATTCCGATATATCTTCGATGATGACCAGCTCAACCCCGTCGTGCGTTTGGTTGAAGGTATGCATGTAGGCTTTGGCCTCTTTAGCCACTTCAATCAGATTCTCATCATTGGTGGTCACTACTTGAATGACGACCGACTGTTTTCCATTCAGGTACCGTTCATAAGCCCGGTCGTTGAATTGTTCTTTAACAGTGGCAACGTCTTTTAGAATTACGCGCTGCCCGGCTTTGTCGGATCGAATGGGGATCTCCCCAATGTCGAGTGCGGTATTTGTTTTATTCTTTGTTCTGATCTGCCAGTTCGCTTCATCAAGTTTTAATTCCCCTCCGGTCATATCAATGTTATGGGTTTTCACAGCAGCCGTGATATGCTGAAAGGTAAGACCAAAACGATCCATTCGGTGGTCGTCCAGTTCTATCACGATCTCTTCTTCTGAAAAACCGGACAGGATCACATTCGAAAATCCTTTATTGATCATGAATTCATCCCTGATCTGTTCGGTATAATCTTTTTTCAGCTGAAGCGGAATATCACCGGCCAAGGCAAGGGTAATGGTAGGATTCAACATTTCCTGTTTAAAAATAACCGGCCGATCCATCTCTTCCGGGAAATCACTGATCTGATTGACAGCATTTTCTACATCGGTCATTACTTCATCAATGTCAGCCCATTCGAAGATCTCAACCGTGATCCTTCCACTATTCTCTTTTGATAGAGAGGTGAACCGATCCATTCCTGATATGCCTCGCAGGTTTTCTTCGATCCTTGAGATAGCCCGTTCCTCAATTTCCTGGGGCGAGGCCCCGCGATAGATGATATTTATGTAGATCTCTTTGGGGTCCTCAGCCGGGTTCAGGGTGTATCTCACCTGACTAAAACTAATGTATCCTACCAGCAGAGTGAGCAGGAGGCCAAGATTGACCATGGCCGGATATCGAACAAAAAAGTTGATAAGTTTTTTCATGATGTGATCTTATTGTAAGATGAGTCCGGCATAAGCAAATTCAGCATCAGCCACTATTTGATCACCGTTCTCAAGGCCGGTGACTCTGATGTAATCTTTTTCGATATCCAGCACCTGAACCGGTTTTAAACCGATCTTGTCTCTGTTTGCAATATAAACCTGACCGGTTCTGAGCAGGGCTGATTTTGGGATCCTTGCTGCCTGAATTTCCTCATCTGATTCGAATACTCCCTCGAGATATAGTCCTTCTCTCAGGTTCTCTCCATGCACCTTTAAGTACACGGATATCATTTGTGAAGTAGGATCCAATGTTGGATTCATTCGGTCAACCTGCGCGTTCCATGAGTTCCTTTGATCCTGATCCCGAACGGTGATCTCAGAACCAATATTAGCCAGTGCGATCTGATCCCTTTCCATTGAAATCTGAAGGATATAAGAATCGGGATCAACTAAGGTACCCAGGTGGACTTGAGGGCTTACTGTTTGACCGGGTTCCGCATTTGCGGCCGAAAGAATACCGTTGAAAGGTGCGGAGATGGTAAATTTTAGGAGACGAGATTCGGCACTTTTGACCTGAAAATAGGCATCATAAATACCCCGCGAGCTCAGGAATTGTTGGAGCTGAGGATCATCCGTTTCCGGCATATTGGGAAAGGGGTGGTCCGGGTGAATATCTGAATACCAGGTATTGATCTGCTCAAACGATCCCGGGAAATCCATTTTTACGTCTGGAAGCGTTCGTGACAGTAAGGTCCTAAAATTGCTTTTTGAGGAACGGAGCTGAAACTGAATCTCTTCACTGTCTATTTGTAGCATCGTCTCACCTTTTTTAAATGAGATACCCTCTTGGAAAGGTTTAGCTCGAGGAAGGAGCTTGCCCTGAACTTCCGGAAAGATCATGAGTCTGTTTTCCGCTTCGAGCCGGCCGCTAACTGCTACAGTTTGTGGTTGTGAATTCAGTTCAACAGTTATGAGCTCAAGGTTTTTCAAATTGGTTGACCGGCTATCCTGACTTTGTAAAGCTGTGGCTGTTTCGTTTTGGTCAGTATTACATCCTGTCAGTGCGATCACCGCAAGGAAAATGGCGTATGTAATTTTCATATAAATTGTTTTATGAGGAATTCGTCAAACATAGTTTAAGAGTATTAAACACATGATTCAACCAAATGGTTGAAATGTTAACGCGTTTAAATAAATTTCATTCAAATTCAATTAAATCAATTATTAGTTGTCAGTGATAAGCTTTTTTCCATAATACAAATATTGGACACTAAGCAAATAATTCAACCAAATGGTTAATTTTTGTGCGGGACTTTTGTATGTTTGGTCATCAGAAATTGAAATTTTAGAAGTTGAGTTGATGGAAGACAAGACGACGGACCAATCATCTACAGAACTAAAAATATTTGAAGCGGCGAGAGAAGTGTTTCAGGCAAAGGGACTGGAGG
>JAASTO010000083.1 GCA_021767245.1 Balneolaceae bacterium | reverse complement strand
TAACTTTCCCTCCTCCTTTGCAGTAATCGGTGAAAAAGGCAGTGGTAAGAGCCTGTTCATCAAAATGGTCAAAGATGAGATCCTGAAAAAACATGATATCGTTGAAGTAGAATTTGAAGGTACCGTTGCCGACAAGAAAAAAATCATTGAGCAGATAGCCTCTAAACTAAAGATCAGTGATGTTGAAGAAACCAAGGACCTGATAGATGCTATCAAGCGAAAGAAGAAACGGATCATTGTGGTTCTTGAGAACATTCAGGATTGCTATATCAGAAGTATCAAGGGGTTTGAGGGAATTGAGGAACTACTGTACCTGATCTCTGAAACCAACAAAGAGATACTTTGGGTGGTGAGCTGTACCCGTTATGGGTGGTTGTACCTGGATAAAGTTCTGACCATATCCAATTATTTTACCCATGCCTCAGAGTCTGATAATCTGAGTTCAGAGCAAATTCAGGAACTTATCCTGAGAAGGCATAATGCAAGTGGTTATGAACTCGAGTTTCTTCCGGATGAATCTGCTAAGAAAAGCAGGACATTCAAAAAGAACCTGGATGATGTCGAGAAAACACAGGAGTATCTTAGAAATACCTACTTTGAAAAATTATCGAAACTGTCAGAAGGGAACCCATCAACCGCCATGATCTACTGGATCCGGTCGATAAAAGAGTTTGACGACACTCACTTTTATATCAATCCATTTAATTTCAGTTCTATAGACCGCATCGAAAATTTAGACAGTTCAGATCTGTTTGCACTCACGGCCTTCATACTTCATGATTCTTTGTACCCGGAAGATCTGAGTAAGATCATGCATCAGCCATTGAGTGAAAGCAGGTTAACCGTTTCCCGACTTGTAAGCAGTTCCATTTTAGTGGAGGTAAACGAGGGATATGTTTTGAACCATTTGATCTACCGGCAGGTAATAAGGGTTCTGAAAGAGGCAAACTTCATACATTAATGGCCATGAAAATTAAATCATTACATACCGTTGTATTTATTTTTAGTATGGTTTTTCTAAACCTGCTCAAGGTAGATCCGGCAATGGCCTTTCAACAGGCAGATTCATCAGTTACGACAACAGATACGTTGCAAAATGTTGGATTTATGCCGGACTCCCTGATCTCACTAAGAGTAGATTCACTGCTTAATGCCCGCTTTTCGCAGCTTGACTCCCTGGCTCAAGAGTTGAAGTCAGAGGCCGGATCCGGTGAATCAGACACCACTAAGTTCTCTACAGAAAGTGAAAAAGCTATTGCGGAACTGGAAAATGTGATATCGTGGCCCAAGGTGGTTCTGATCATCCTGTTCTTTATCATTACCTATTATTTCACCTCTTTTCTCAGCAAGATCCTGGATAACTTCTCAGAACGGATCTCAAAGTATCGGCTAAAGATCAAACGGATGGTTCCTATTGCCAGAGTCGTGATCTGGACCATAGCGATCTATATTGCTATTGCAGGCATTATTCAACCTCCTTACGCGACCATAATAACGGTAATGGCCTCAGTAGGTATTGCGGTTGGTTTGGCTGCTCAGGATGTTTTAAAGAATTTATTTGGGGGGATTATGCTTATTCTCGACCGACCGTTTCAGGTGGGGGATAAAATCCAGTTTATGGAACATTACGGCGAGGTACAACAGATTGGCTTGAGATCATCCCGAATAGTAACTCCCGGCGATTCAGTCGTTACGATTCCAAATGGGGAACTTATTCGAACAGCTGTATCGAACGCCAATACCGGTGCCCTCGATTGTTTAGTGATCACAAATATTTATTTACCTGCCGAATGCCCCATAGAAGAAGTAAAACAAATTGCGTATAAGGCAGTGGTCTCGTCTAAATATGTATATATGAAAAAACCAATAAGCATTATGACTGAAAATGAGATGCACCACCGGCGATTCGTCCTTAAGTTAAAGGTCAAAGCTTATGTGCTGGATATACGATATGAGTTTCCTTTCCAGAGTGATGTGACAGAATTAATACTTACTGAGCTTAGAGAAAGAAATATCCTGAAGGATGAAACATTCGGGGTCGTAAAGAAATAGAAATAACAAATTAATCTCCAAACACAAATAAAATGACACATTTATTAAAAGCTTCTGCTGCAATTGTATTGGCTGTGTTAGTCATATCAGGTTGCATCACACAAAAAGAAGATACCTCGATGGATATCGATGACCGGCTTGCACAATACACCACGTTTACCCTGGAAGCCGATCTGTCTGAACTGACCGAAAACCAAAAGAAAATGATACCGTTACTGATCGAAGCCGCTAAGGAAATGGAGGAAGTATTCTGGCTTCAGGCATACGGGAATAAGGATGATCTAATGGAAGGACTCAGCGAAAAAGAACAACGGTTTGCTGAGATCAATTATGGTCCCTGGGATAGGTTAAACGGAAATGAGCCCTTTCTGGCAGGTGTGGGAAGTAAACCGGCCGGGGCAAATTTCTATCCGAATGATATGTTAACGGCTGAGTTTGAATCATGGGAGTCGGATGCCAAAGATGATCTGTATACACTGGTGCGCAGAGATGGTGACGGAAACCTGATCACCATTCCCTATCATGAAGCATTTGCTACAGAACATGAAAGAGCGGCTGACTTACTCAGGCAGGCGGCTGAACTGGCAGAAGATGACGGATTCAAGTCATATCTAGAGTTAAGAGCCGATGCCCTGCTGGATGATGAATATCATGAAAGTGACCTTGCCTGGATGGACATGAAAAATAATACTATTGAACTGGTTATCGGCCCGATCGAAACCTACGAAGACCAGCTTTTTGGTTATAAAGCAGCGCATGAGGCTTTTGTATTGATCAAAGACAAGGCCTGGAGCGATAGGTTATCAAAATATGCGGCTGTATTACCCGAACTGCAGGAAGGGCTTCCTGTGCCTGAGGAATATAAAGCAGAAACACCGGGAAGTGATTCAGATCTGAATGCCTATGATGCCGTGTACTATGCCGGTGATGCCAATGCCGGTTCCAAGACCATAGCGATAAACCTGCCAAACGATGAGGAGGTTCAACTGGCTAAAGGAACCCGAAGGCTGCAGCTTAAAAACTCGATGAAGGCAAAGTATGATAAGATCCTGATCCCGATCTCAGAAGTGTTGATCGCTGAAGACCAAAGACCGTACATCAGTTTTGATGCTTTTTTTGGCAATACGATGTTTCATGAAGTTGCCCACGGACTGGGTATCAAAAATACCATCAACGGAAATGGCACGGTTCGGGAAGCTTTAAGGAATCATGCCTCTGCCCTTGAAGAGGGAAAAGCGGACGTTCTTGGATTGTATATGGTAGATGCACTGCGTGAAAAAGATATGATTGAAGATGGAAGCCCTGAAGAAGATTACGTGACATTCTTGGCCAGTATCTTCAGATCTATACGGTTTGGCTCATCGAGTGCCCATGGGCGGGCAAACCTGATCCGGTTCAATTATTTTCAGGAAATGGGAGCCTTTGACTATGATGAAGAGACTGAAACTTACCGCATCAATTTTGACCGTGTGGATGAAGCCGTGGCCTCTTTGTCTGAAAAGATTCTGACCCTTCAGGGTAATGGTGATTACGATGCTGTGGATGCTTTTGTAAAAGAGTACGCGGTGGAAACCGAGCAGTTAAAGGCTTCACTTAGCAAGCTTTCAGAACAAAATATTCCTGTGGATATTATTTTTGAACAGGGAACGAATGTCTTGGGTTTAGAGTAAGCCCTTACCTTTTATCAAACCCGTTCATTTATTAAGTGGACGGGTTTTTTTTATGCGTATTGATGTCGGTATGGGTAAGTCAGGACTTGGTGATTTAGTGTTATTCGACAGATTATTTGAATTAAGCATGTCTGCGTCGTGTTGAAAAAAATTGAATAATCATGTGCAAGAGGCATATCGATTACTATTTTGTCTGCATCATTCGATATCTTTGCAGTGGTATTAAATTTTTGACGTTATAATCATAACACAACAAAATTCACTAATACAATGTCTGCCACACCCTCAACCATGCTCGAACTTGGAACAAAAGCCCCTGACTTCAATCTTGAAAGTGTAAACGGAGGAAACCTGTCTCTTACCTACACAGATCAAAGTAAAGGATTTGTGATCATGTTCATTTGCAATCATTGTCCATATGTACTGCATATAGAGGATGAACTGATCGATCTAGCAAATGAATACATAGCCAAAGGAATTGCTTTTGTAGCGATCAGTTCAAATGATATAGATAAATATCCACAGGATAGTCCTGAGAAAATGGCTGAAAAAGAGTATCCGTTCCCGTATTTGTATGATGAATCTCAGGAGGTAGCCAAAGCTTATAAAGCTGCATGTACACCGGACTTTTTTGTATTCGATGAAAATAAATCACTGATATATCGTGGGCAATTTGATGACAGTCGGCCCAAAAATGATAAACCTGTGACTGGCAAAGATCTTAGAAATGCCCTTGATGCTGTACTTGACGGGAAAAAGGTGCCGGAAGAAGAGCAAATACCTAGTATAGGTTGTAATATTAAATGGAAACCCGGTAACGAACCTGATTATTTCGGTTAAAGATCATGATGGATAAGGAAAAGCTTCAAAAGCTAAGAGAAGATTACAGTAAGCACTCACTTGACGAATCGGATGTAAGTTCCGATCCCATTGAACAATTCGAAAAATGGATAAAGGAAGCTTTGAAAGCCGAGGTACCTGAGCCCAATGCTATGACTTTGTCGACAGTTGGAGCGGGCAATAAGCCACACTCCAGGGTAGTTCTCTTGAAGGGAATAGAAAATGATGAGTTTATATTCTATACCAATCACAAAAGTGATAAGGGCGCCGAAATTGCACAAAATCCAAACGTGGCCTTGTGTTTTCTCTGGCTGGAACTGGAACGGCAAGTTCGAATAGAGGGAAAGGCTGAAAAGCTTTCTGAGGATGAAAGTGAGGCATATTTTAAAAAGCGGCCGTATAAAAGTCAGATCGGGGCACTGGCTTCCGACCAAAGTTCGGTAGTACCAAACAGAGCATTTTTGGAAGACCGGTTCAAAGAACTGGAAGAGATATATTCTGAAGGAAATGTACCAAAACCTGAGTCGTGGGGTGGATATAGAGTGAAACCGGAAGTCCTGGAATTTTGGCAGGGAAGAAGAAGTCGCCTCCATGACCGCATCAAATTTGAGAAGGTTGGAGATAAGTGGGATATCAAGCGGTTGTCTCCTTAACTTGTCCTCACACCTAATATAAATCCGATAAGCTTAAAATTAGCTATGCCCAAGATCAAAGAGCAACGCATGGAAGAGTTGCCTAAGCTGGAAAATACCTTAGTGTACACCGAATTCAGCAAAGAAATCCCACCTCCAAAAGGAAAATGGAATACCGAAGTATTTGACAAAGCTCAGCCAATTGTACTGGAGCTGGCATGTGGCAAAGGGGAGTACTCAATCGGGCTTGCAGAAATTGAACCTGAAAAAAACTACGTCGGCCTGGATGTAAAGGGTAATCGGCTTTGGGTTGGGGCAAAAGAAGCTCTGGATAAAGGATTAGAAAACGTCAGGTACTTTCGCTGTTTCATAGATCATCTGGACCTTTATTTCGGGGAAAATGAAGTGGATGAAGCATGGATCGTCTTTTCGGACCCATACCTCAAAAAGAAGAGAAAGCGCCTTACGCACCCAAAATTTCTTAAACTCTACCGAAAAGTGATGAAACCCGGTTCCGTCATTCACCTGAAAACGGATAGCGATGTACTGTATGAGTACACGAAGGAGGTCATTCAGAAAGAAAAACTGGAACTGCTTGTGGATGAACCTGATGTCCATAAAAACTGCCCGGATGATCCGAAGTTATCCATCATCACTTATTACGAAAATATGCATATCGAAAAGGGGAAGACAATAAAATACCTGTCCTTTAAACTTTAGAACACTCTTAAAAGAGAGTAGTTGATTTACGCTCCACATTAATTTCTGTACCTCTCTTGATTTTCGCTTTGGATTGGTTAAATTAAATCAGTTAACACTGTTAACCTAAATCAGGAAATGAGCGAAGAAAACCCGTTACGTGATCAAATACTGGAAATTAGTCGATCCATGCTATTCAATGAAGGATATAAATCATTGTCTATGCGGAAGATCGCCAAGAAAGCCGGAGTATCGGCAACCAGTATCTATCTCTATTTCGAGAACAAAGATCATCTTTTACATACGCTGATCGAGGAGTCTGTCGAGGATCTTAGCCGGTTCATTGAAAAAAAGGCTCTGCCGGTTGGCAATTGCATTGACCGGTTCAAAGCGATCATTCATGCCTATGCGGAATTCGGGATCACGTATCCTGAGAAGTATGAGATCATCTATAAGGTGAGACCTGATTCTATGGCGAGATACCCTAAAGAAAAATTCAGAAAAGCCAGGCGAGCCTATGAACTGCTGGTGAAAACGATAGAGGAGAGCGTAGAAAAGAATCAGATGGATGTGGATGATCCGTTGGTTGCTGCTTATTCCATTTGGGCTCAGATGCACGGAATTGTATCAGTGGTACTAAATGGCCGGTTAGACAGCCGTATTAACAGAGAACAATTTATTGATGACTCGATCGAGCATGTGATACAGGGATTCCTGATTCGTGCAGCGGTCACTTAAAAAAGGAGAATAAAATGGAAGCTATGAGTGAATTATTTGGATTTTTTGCAGAGGTGCCCTTATGGGCTTCGATCGTTTCAGGTGTATTGATCCTGTTAGTGCTTGGTTTTACAGGAGCCCCGCTATGGATATGGGCTATTGCCGGTTATGCGGGATTAGCAGGACTTAATGCACCGGGCTGGTTATTCATCACATATACCGTTCTTGTTTTGGTTTTCAACATGAAAGCGCTTCGAAGACAAGTGTTGAGCGGTCCGCTAATGAAGTTATTGGATGCCATAAACTTTCTACCAAAGATATCTGAAACCGAACAAACGGCTATTGAAGCGGGTAACGTGTGGGTTGAAGGTGAACTTTTTTCCGGAAAACCTGACATGAATCGAATCCTGAATGAAGATTATCCCGACCTGACAGAAGAGGAGCAGGCTTATATGGATGGTCCCGTAGAAAAACTTTGCGAAATGGTTACAGACTGGGACGTGATGGTGCGTAAAGGATTTACGGATGAAGTTTGGGAGTTCATGCGTAAGGAAAAATTCTTTGGGCTGATCATACCTAAAAAATACGGAGGACTCGAATTTTCAGCCACTGCCCACAGTGCCATTGTTGCTAAACTAGCCTCTCGCTGTGGTCCTTTAGCAACAACGGTAATGGTGCCAAACTCATTGGGACCGGCTGAGTTGCTGTTGCATTACGGAACCGAGGAACAAAAGGATCACTACCTGCCAAGACTGGCAACCGGAGAGGAAATGCCTTGCTTTGGTTTAACAGAACCCAACGCCGGCTCAGATGCCGGAAGCATGCGTTCAGAAGGGGTGGTCTTTAAAGGGGAAGACGGCAAGCTCTACCTTCGCATGAATTTTGAGAAACGTTACATCACTTTGGCAGCCATTTCAACGGTGATAGGTCTGGCCTTTAATCTGAAGGATCCGGATCATCTGATCGGAGACGAAGAAAACAGAGGTATCACCTGTGCGCTGATCCCATCTGATACAGAAGGGGTCGAACTTGGTCGCCGCCATGACCCGTTGGGAATTCCATTCTACAACTGCCCGATAGACGGTAAGGATGTCATTATTCCTGTAGACTCGATCATAGGAGGTGTGGACGGAGCCGGAAACGGTTGGAGAATGTTGATGGAATCTCTGGCTGTTGGACGTGGAATATCACTGCCGGCGCAAAGTGCAGGTGGAGCCAAAGTAGCGACCCGGGCAATAGGAGCCTACGCTGCTATCCGTAAGCAATTTGGATTGAATATTGGAAAGTTTGAAGGTATTGAAGAACCCATGGCGCGTATCGGTGGGTATAACTACCTGCTTGAGGCCGCGAGACGGTACACAACCGGTGGTCTTGACAGAGGACAAAAACCAGCCGTCGTAACTGCGATAGCCAAATATAACTTTACTGAACTGGGCAGGGAGATTGCAAACGATGCTATGGATATTGTGGGTGGAGCCGGTATTTCAAGGGGACCCCGTAATATTTTTGCAAGTACTTACACGGCACTCCCCATTGCGATCACGGTTGAAGGGGCTAATATTCTTACCAGAACCCTCATGATATTTGGTCAGGGAGCGATCCGTTGTCATCCGTATGCCTACAATGAGATCGAAGCCCTGATGAACAAGGACGTTAAAAAATTCGATGATAATTTCTGGAAGCATATTGGACATGTGGTTACAAATATGTTCAGGTCATTATTGCTAAGTGTGACTCGCGGCAAGCTTGCCGGATCCCCTGTTAGCGGGCCTGCTTCCAAATATTTCAGGAAATTATCATGGGCGTCTGCTTCCTTTGCTTTCTTTGCTGATCTGGCTCTCGGTTCTTATGGCGGAGCACTGAAAATGAAAGAAAAGATTGCCGGCCGCTATGCCGATATTCTTAGCTTTCTTTATTTAGCTTCCGGAACCCTGAAACGTTTTGAAGCAGAAGGAAGAAGGGAAGCTGACAGAGCCTACTTTGAGTGGGCTATGGAATACAGTTTCTATCGCATTCAGCAGGCTTTTGAGGGCATTCTACGAGAGATCAAGGTGCCCGGTTTGAGCTGGTTGTTTCGCCTAGTAGGAGTCTGGGGTCGTTTGAATCCGATCGGTACCTATCCTTCCGATAAACTAGGCCATAAGGTAGCACAGGCTATGCAGGTCCGAGGAGCGGACCGTGACCATATGACAAGTGGCATGTACTTACCGGAAGATAGAGAATCAGCCATTGGCCGGTATGAATACACCATGCAGCTTAATGAAGAAGCATGGCCGGTGTTCAAAAAGCTGTACAAAGCCATCAAATCAAAAGAGTTGCCTAAGGAGCCTTATCTGGATATAGCGGATCTTGCAGTAGAAAAAGGAGTGATCACAAAGGCAGAAGGTGAGCTTGTCAAGAAAACGGAGATAGCCCGGAATGATGCCATTCAGGTAGATGAATTCACGCTGGAGGAGTATCTCAATCAAACACCAACCAATCCGGTTGGAAGTGGTAAGGAATCAACAATGGTATCTTAACTGTACCCTGAAAATACTGGTAAAATAAAAAAAGGGAATCTGAACAGATTCCCTTTTTGTTTGTCGTTTAATTTCTTCGGATCTGGAATATCGTGTTGGTCACGATCGCAGCCAGTGAAACGATCGTGGAAAGAACGGTAATTCTTTCCGTTGTACTTAATCTGTCTCTTTGTTCTTTTGGAGGGATGATCACGGTGGAACCCGGTTCCACATCCGGATAGTTCTTAAAAAACAGAAACTTCTTAGTTCGGTCCACTTCACCATTTGCGTACACTACATATCCTCTTTTAGTGTTTGCCTGCTCTGTAAAACCACCGGCAGAACCTATATAGCTTTTAAAGGATTTAGAATCTTCAAAACGAACATTAATAGGATAAAGAACTTCACCACGAACCTGTACGGTTTCAAGTCGTTTAGGAATGGTGATCTGATCACCGGGCTGAAGAAGTAGATTATAGTTTGAGTTAGGATTATTCAAAGCCTCGTTCAGGCGAATTCCCACTTTAGACAAAGATTGGGTGCGCTGTTGTAGTACCGAATCAGCAAGATTTATTTCTGTTTCATCTAATTCATCGATGATATCTCTCGTCAGCGAAGCGCCTTCTGCATAGGCAAATTCTGTAAGTCCGCCACTTTTTTCTATCAGATCTGCTAACCTGAAATCTCTGGATGAGATGGCGTATTCACCGGGAAAGAGAACTTCACCGGAAATCTTAACTGTTTGTTGGGTTTCGTAAGAAGGTGATTTTCGAACAAAGACCTGGTCAAAAGGTTTGAGTTCGATCTCCTCTAATTCTTTTGAGTATGTAAGACCATTCTCAATATTGACCGTTATGATCTCGGCAATTTCGTTATGAACGGTGCCGGAATGATCGTCCGCAATTCTTCTTGCTATTTCAATATTATACGGAGCGGCCTCATCCTTGAATCCATCGGCTTCAAAGATCAGATCTTTTAATGAACTCTTTTGTACAAAAGGATAGGTTCCGGGAGTCAGAACGGAACCGGTGATCTTAACGGTTTGAAATTCCCTTAGGTCAAAAATGGATGATATTTTGATCCGGTCGTCTTTCTTCAGTTCCACATCGTGGGTTGAAGGATCAGACATCAGGTCGTTCAGGTTAACCGGGATAGCCTCGATGGAGTAATCAGGGAGGGTTCTGTAAATAATAGC
>JAASTO010000082.1 GCA_021767245.1 Balneolaceae bacterium | reverse complement strand
TTTAATATCACTACACCATAAATCAATACAAATTAGATTTTTTTATGGATACGAAATAAAATGGGGAGCGGATGGGCTATTTGACCAGGGTCATCTTCTTCGTAAGTACCCCGCCTGCCGTAGACAGTCGATATATATATACGCCACTGGCCAGTCGATTGGCATCAAAATTGACCTCATGGAAGCCCGCCTGATAATTTTGATCGACCAGCTGTGTGACCTTTCTACCAAGAATATCATACACGTCTAATTGAACAGGGCCTTCGATCGGTACGGCAAATCGTATAGTGGTTCTTGGGTTGAAGGGATTCGGGTAATTATTGTAGAGCTCAAATTGATCCGGAAGACCATCAGCATCTTCACCCGGAGCCAGAATAAGCACAAATCGAGATTCAGGGTCAGCATTTGATTTTGACCTGGAAGAAGAATTGGTAAGGCTGAAGTTTTGTACGGAATTTGTAGCAACCTTAGCGGCTTGCTGTGATAGATCGAAGGTATAAGTTACCTGATCGATTAGGTCAATGGTTTCACCTGTTTGCTTATCTTTAAGAGTGATAGACCAGCCTTGTGGCAGTTCTTCCAGATCATGCAATTGAATGGTATAGGATCCATTCATAGGAAATCCGTTTTCATATCCACCGACATGAAGGGGAATTTCGATCTCTGTACCGAAATCACGGGCCAGGTTATTGATTGCCAGCTGAGTCCCATCATCTAAAGTTGTGAAGAACTCGAGATAACTATTGGTCTCAAACGGAAGCAAGCGAATGGCATCACGGTCATCTTTTTGCGTTTTGCCACCCGGTGATAGTGTGATGTGGGTCGGTTTGGAATATTCACCTGTGGAAAGCTCCAGGGCAATGACTTCCGGTTCCTTATTATTTTTGCTCAGAAATGTACCTCCGGTAGTACGGGCATTTTGGTCCACGCTTAGCACCGGGTTATCTGCATTGGCTTTCACCCAAAATGCCTGGAAAGGCCGGATGATCCCGTTTCCTAATTTTGTACCGTCCAGATTACCGCCTCCAATTCCGTTCCAGTAAAAATAATCGTTGGTCACAGGATCCCATACATAGAGCACGTTATCAATATTGGTTTTGGTCCAACCCGGATTATCCCAATCAAGGCTTGAAGCAAAAGGATTTCCTACAAGATTCCAGCCATCTGAATTTTCATTATAAGCTACTTCAGAAAAATTGAACGTACCTGTGGCAGCCGGATATTCCGTTCCCTCTATATCTAAAGTGAGCGGGAGAGGGGTATTGTATCTGGAGTCTGAAGCTATATCACCAAAGAAGTACACAAAGTACCCGCGACCGGCCGTTGGGGTATCTGTGGCATTAACAGGGGCTCTCCAGCGCTGATTGTCAGTGGTTCCAAGTTCTCCATCAGCCACTTCGTAGGTTGTATCATACCAAAGCACGTTTGGCTGAAGGGAGTCAGCCGGATCATTACCCAGACTGGCACCGGTATAGCCCTGAGTGACCGTCTTATCCAAAAAGTCATTGAAATCACTCTCTAACGGAGCTGATATCATTCGCCAGCCACGGGAAGCATTTACATTTCGCAGCATTCTCAAGGTGCCATTAACATAAGAGATGTTCGGGGCTATCAGGCTATTTCCTGAGCTGAGAATCAGAGGACCATTTTGTAAAGTAAGGTCACCGGATATTATAATGTCATCAAAGGTACGCACGCCTTCGGTATTGTTGATGACTGCGTTTTGCATCTCAGTGAAGTTTGAGATCTGCTGTTGTTGGAGATCCGGATAATCCACAAAAATTTCGTCAAGCCTGATCCCAAACACCACCGTACCCTCACTGGCATCGATGTTCTCAAGGTTGGCATTGCCTCTCAATACAAAGGTATTGTCATTCAAAAGCAGTGTTCCCTGACCGGTCAGTTGCTCCGTGATATCAAGAGTCATTCCGGCACCGGCTTGCAGCTCAAAGGTTTTTCCAGCCGCAATATTCAGGGTATTCACGTCCAGCAGGTCAGAACCGGTATTAAAGGTTACGTCGTTTTCAATATTCAGGTTTTGAGCAAGAAAATTTGGAGTGGAGATCGTTTGTGGGCTTTCGCCATTCAATGTAATAATAGCTCCCTCATTTCGGGCCAGGAAACTGCTAACGGTAATATCTCCGCCAACTTCTACATCAGTTTGGGCACCGGCAGTAAACGTTCCGGACCCACCGAAACCACCTAATGTTGTCAGGTCAGTATTATCTTCAATATCGAGGATACCATCTACGATCAGTGCTCCGCTTACGTTAATAGCATTTCCACCAAAAAGGGTGAGTGAAGCGCCATTCTGAATCTCGAATGTTCCAAGATCAATATTTAAGTCTAATATAGGGAGGTCTGCGACATCAGGAATGATCACATAATCACCACTTTGTGGAACAGTTTGCGGATTCCAGTTTTCAGGATTGGTCCAGTCGGTTCTGTTACCGGGTGGACCTCCGGCGCCTGATGTCCATACGATAGGATTTACGATGTCAATTGTTGCAGTTTGATTGATAGATGTAGCCGGCCCAGTCCCAAAAGCACCTGACACCTCAACCAATTCAACAGTATTGGATGCCGTTAACGTAGCTGTATAATTTTGCTGAGTTGCATTCCAGGTAGGAGCGGATAATCCTGCACTGGCTACACCATCGGGGGAGGGACTTCCATTTTCCTCAATTTGAGTCAGGCTAAGCGAAACCGGAATCTGCTCAAGAACCCTGTTGTTGAAAGCATCGCGCAGTACAATGGAAATAGTGGACTCACTGTTTCCCTGATTTTGTAGGACACTTGGATCAGCTACAACTACAGAGGTTGACGGATCCGGATCATTTGCTTCGACAACAAATTCCTCACTGGTTGTTTCCACATTAAAAAGATCATCAGCTGTGATCGTGATCGTCGCGTTAGTGTTGCTTTGAGTCAGTGTGATATTATGATCAGTCAATGTTCCATTGCTGAATGTAGCACTGGCTCCTCCTGTAATATTTGAATTAGAACTGATGGTCACATTTCCTTCAAAGTCGGTAACAACATTACCATAGGCATCAATAGCCTGAACGTTGATAGGGAATGGGATACCGGCTGTTTGTGTGTCCGGAACCGAACCGGTTGATGGCAGAATGATATTGAAGGCAGCTGCTTCTCCCTGAGTAAAATCAACGGTTGCATTATCAGGTACTGAAGTAGAATTAACCTCTGCTGTGATCGTAGCCGTTTCAGAAGCATCCTGAGAGGAGGTTAGTAGAGCAGTGTAAGAACCGTCTCCCTGATCCACAGCCATAAAAGCGGTGGTGTCTCCTGTAAATGAGCCAAAATCAGTAAAGACCTCGACCGATTCCCCGCCAGTGAGTAGATTATTAGAATATTCATCCCTCAACTGTACAGTGATATCAGATGTACTGCTACCATTGGCAAGTATCTCAGTTGGGTTGGCCGTGATAAGTGTTGTCAGTGGATCAAGTACACCGGGCAGTACATTGAATTCGTTGCTTTGTCCCGAACGGTTTAGGTCCTGATTCTCAACATTGATAGTTGATAGCCCGGACGTGGTTAATGTTATGGTAGTATCCAGGGTTCCATTATTAAATGGCAGTGAAGTAAGACCTGTAACCGGACTTCCATTGACGGTGATCTGTGAATTGGATGTAATTCGTACCGTATCCGTAAAATCTGTGTAAATTTCGTTATTGCCATTAATGGCTTTGATCCTGATATCGAAAGGCTGTCCGGCTGTTTGTTCCGAAATAGGGGTGTCTGAAGTCGATTGTACGTCAAATCTTGCCAGGGAGTTTAGACTGATAACCTCAAATACATCGCTGACCTGTGAATAGGTGCCCCCTGAGTTTTGCACGGTAAGTGTAGCATTGCCAATAGTGGCTGTGTTTCCTATCACAATGTTATCAAATACAGCTGTACCGGCAGAGTTGGTATTCGTTGAGAGTGTGCTGCTGCCATCTAATGCAACGCTGGCACTGAGGTCTATTGTTATTCCCTGAACGTCTGCTGTATTACCGAATGCATCAACCAATTGAACTTCAACCGGTGGCGTGATCGTTTGGTTTTGTGCCGTATTGGCCGGCTGAACCAAATAAGTAAGACCTGCAGGAACATTATGGTCTACTTCAATGGAAGATGAGGTAATTGAATTCAATCCGGAACTGGTGATCGAAAGATCGATGGTATTTGCAATATCTGCTAAAAGATCATCGAATGTAATAACTCCATTGACAGCCGTTTGAGTAAGCGTACCCGATAAGGTGCCACTTCCATTGTTTATTGCTACCGTTGCCTGGGTGGTATTATCTGTGGTTACCAGATTTCCGAAAATATCCTGAACATGAACGATCAAATTATTGGAGAAAACTTCACCGGCAATGGCATTTGCAGGAGGTTGAGTGTCAATTGCGATCTCATCCGCATTCCTTGGAAGAACGGTAATAGTGCCGGATGGAATACTGGTTGCTCCGGAAAGAGTTGCCTGAATATCGGCTGTACCGGTTAACTGTGAAGAAAAATTGGCACTTTTAAGATCAACAGCAGGATCAAGTGCTGTTGAGGGGACATTACCAGTTACATTTACCAGTGACCAGTCGTTGGGATCTGCCAAAGCCACATTTTCCACAAAATTTCCCCCGATATCTCTACCTATAGCATAAACAGTCAGAGTATTTCCTGCCAGAATATCCTGTGCAGGAACATCCTGACCGGTACCGTCAGGAGCGGTTTCTATAGAAATTTCAGCTGTCGATCCGGCTACCTTGCTGAGGTCACCGTAATTTACATTTGGTCCTGTTGAGCCGGTATTAGAGATAGTACCTGCATCCGGAACATCAGTTGTAGCCGGTCTAAGCTGTAATCCTGAGATCTCGATACGGCCGGGGCCCTGTCCCTTTCCTTTTCTTTCACTTTCATTGTCAATTGTGAAGACAGCTTCCTGATTATTATTGAATCCGGTAAAACTTGCTGTCAATTTTGTATTCGCAGCTCCGGTTGGCTCGATGGTCAAGGTGATATCGGCTCCCGTCAAAGCTGTATTCCACTCATAACCGGTTGGCAGTGTTAGAATTATGGTTCCGTTCTGAGCAAGTTGTCCAACGGAAGTTTCACGTATGGTAGGACCCGTTATATCAACATACTGCCCACTGGAAATGAGATCGATAGACAGGTCCGTCCCCCCGGAAGCCCGGATCACATCCTGTGCCTGCAAGAGCCCACTTGCCGATAAAAGCAGGAGTATAACTGTAAATGATAATTTTATTGCTCTGACCATATGCTTCTAATTCTGGCTACAAATATAATCAGTATTCCAACTCAGAACAGGTAAATTAATCAATTCTAACTGCGTGTATAATAAAGGGATGTTTTGCAGTGGATTGTCAAATATTCATTTCAAATTCACCCTCAGAAAGTTTAGCTTTCAACCAATACAGAATAGCACTCATATACCGTAATTATCAATGAAAGGCATTATTCTCGCAGGTGGCACGGGTTCCAGGTTGTACCCGTTAACTAAAGTAACCAATAAGCACTTATTGCCGGTTGGGGACAAACCTATGATCTATCATCCGATCGAAAAGCTGACAGAAGTCGGTATAGATGAGATACTGATAGTGACGGGAACCGAACATATGGGAGCCGTAGTGAATCTCTTGGGGTCAGGTAAAGATTTTGGGTGCCGGTTTACCTACAAAGTTCAGGATGAGGCGGGAGGGATAGCTCAAGCCCTTGGACTTGCTGAAAATTTTGCAGGGAATGATCCTGTTTTAGTGATCCTAGGGGATAACATATTCGAATCATCTCTAAAAAAAGCAGTTGAAGACTATCCGGGTAAAGGGGCTCAGATCCTCATACAGGACGTTCCAGATCCAAAACGATACGGAGTGGCTGAATTAGAGGGAGATAAGGTAGTATCTATTGAAGAAAAACCAGAGGAACCCAAGTCAAACTATGCCGTAACAGGAATCTATTTTTATGATCCCGCTGTATTTGAATGCATTAAATCATTGAATCCCTCAAGCCGTGGGGAACTGGAGATCACAGATGTGAACAATCATTATATTCAAAAGGGAGCTATGAAAAGCTCCATCTTAACAGGCTGGTGGACAGACGCCGGAACCCCTGAGTCCTATCAAATTGCCAATGAGTTAATACGGAGTTGAGTATGCGAATATTGATCACCGGAGGAAATGGTCAGCTGGGCAGTGAGTGGGTATACTTTTTAAATAAACAAGGCGTGGAGTTCATTGCCTTACCTTCATCAGACCTGGATATAACGGACCACCCTGATGTAAGGCGTGTGCTGAATAATTTAAGACCGGATCTTATCATTAACTGTGCTGCCTATACAAAGGTAGATCAGGCTGAAGATGAACAAGAAAAGGCGTTTGCTGTCAATGCAGATGGGGTCAGGAACTTGGCTGACTACTGTGCAGAACATCAGATAAAACTGGTTCATTTTTCAACGGATTACGTATTTGAGGGCAGAATTGAAGATAAGGAGTCGTTACCGGATGGCTATCCGGAAGAACACCCAACGAATCCGATCAATGTTTATGGTGAAAGCAAATTGGCGGGTGAAAACGAGATCGTCAACTCAGGATGTGATCACTTGCTGATCCGTGTTTCGTGGCTATGTGGCAGGTTTGGGAATAATTTCGTTAAATCCATGATCCGGTTAGGAAAAGAGCGGGATGAGTTGAAGGTTGTGAACGACCAGTTTGGGTGTCCTACCTTTGCAGATAATGTGGTTAAAAATACCTGGCATCTGACCGAACAAAAAATATCAGGTATTTATCATATTTCTTCAAAAGGAATGATCACCTGGTACGATCTGGCAAAAGCCATTTTTAAGAAAACCGGCGAACCGGTTGAGGTGAAACCCATACCCGGTTCAGAGTTTACGACAAAAGCTCAAAGACCCGGATTTTCATTACTGTCTACAAAGAAAATAGAAGCCGTGCCGGGTATAACGATAACAGACTGGCAGGAGGATTTACATGAACTGCTGGCAAATATTGATACATGAAAATAACGGATACCAGAATACCTGATGTCAAGATCATAGAACCACGTGTATTTGAGGATGACCGTGGTTATTTTTTTGAATCCTATCGCAAATCGGTACTTAAAGAGGCCGGCATTGAGGAAACCTTCGTTCAGGATAACGTTTCCAGATCCTTCAGAAATACGGTTCGTGGATTGCATTATCAGATCGAGAATCCACAGGCCAAGCTGGTGCAATGCCTGAGCGGGACGATACTGGATGTGGCGGTTGATATCCGCAAGGGATCCAGATCATTTGGCAACTATGTTGCTTTCAAGCTTTCTGATGTGAGTAAAAGGATGTTATTCATTCCAAAAGGTTTTGCCCATGGGTTTTCCGTTCTTTCTGATGAGGCCATAGTAGCCTACAAATGCTCAGATTACTACAACCCCGAAGGAGAAAGGGGAATACGCTGGGATGATCCAACCATTCGGATCAACTGGGATATTGATCGTCCTATATTATCCGATAAAGATCGTAAACTACCGCTGTTGTCATCCATGAACGAAAAAGATCTGTTTAGTCTATGAGAGTTATTGTTACAGGAGGAGCGGGATTTATAGGCTCAAACCTGATTTTGAGATTGTTTGAAAAATATCCGGACTGGGAAATATATAATCTGGATAAACTTACCTATGCTTCTGACCCATCATATCTAAAGTCGCTGAAGAATTCCGGACGCTATTATTTCAAAAAAGTGGACCTGGTGAATCGCAATGAGGTCCATGATGTGGTAAAAGCATTCAAACCTGAAGGGGTCTTCCATCTGGCGGCCGAATCCCATGTCGATAATTCCATTAAAGGACCCGAGCCATTCATTCAATCCAATATTGTAGGGACCTTCAATATTCTTGAAGAATGCCGGCAACTCTGGAAGGAAGATGAAGAAAGCTGGAAGAATAACCGTTTTTTGCACGTGTCAACTGATGAAGTATATGGAGAGTTGGAAGGTGACGGGTATTTCACTGAAGAAACCCCTTACGCACCCAATTCACCCTATTCGGCCTCAAAAGCAAGCAGTGATTTCATCGTCAGGTCTTATTTTCAAACGTATGGTATGAACGTGGTCACAACAAATTGTTCGAATAACTATGGGCCACATCAACATGACGAAAAATTAATTCCAGTTGTGATCCGAAAAGCAGTTTCCAATCAGGAAATACCGGTGTATGGTAAAGGCGAAAATGTACGCGATTGGCTGTTTGTTCATGATCATAATGATGCATTAGATATAGCATTTGGAAAGGGAAAAGCAGGAGAGACCTATAATATCGGGGGTAATAATGAATGGAAGAACATCGACCTTGTACGAACGATCTGTGACATTCTGAATGAAGAGATTGGTGAAGGTCCGAAGGGAGATTACAAGAATCTGATCACCTTTGTAGAAGATCGCCTCGGACACGATTTCCGTTATGCCATTGATGCCTCAAAGGTTAAGAATGAGCTGGGTTGGGAACCATCTCAGGATTTTAACGGAATGCTTAGGCAGACAATTTTGTGGTACGTAAACAAGTACAAAGCGAACTAAGTAATTCTGATTTTGGAATGTTTGTCTGATCCAAATATCGGCAGGTATGATTCTTAGAATCTCGTTCCAAACGCTATGCGTTGGAGCGCTAATATGTAAATTTATAATTCTAAAGCTAATACAATGAGCGATAGACAATATTGGTTAATGAAATCGGAACCGGATGACTATAGTATCGATGACCTGAAAAAGGATGGTGAAACTCCCTGGACCGGTGTCCGAAACTATGGGGCCCGAAACTTCATGCGCGACGATATGAATGTGGGAGATGGGGTTCTGTTTTATCATTCCAACATCTCAACCCCGGTAATTGTGGGAACCATGGAAGTTTCGAGTGAACCGTATCCTGATCCGCTTCAGTTTGATCCAAGTTCTAAGTACTTCGATGAAAAAAGTACCGAAAGTGATCCCCGATGGCAGCTGGTGGATGTGAAATTTACTCAGAAGTTCGAAAACCCGGTTACCCGCGATGCCATGAAAGAGGAAGCTGCATTAGATAACATGGAGCTATTCAGGCTTGGTCGATACTCCATCACTCCGGTCACTGAAAGTGAATGGAAGAAGATTCACGAAATGGCCGGCGCCGACCCAAAATAGATCGATATTTAGATGCTGAGATCATTACCTGATCTCAGCATTTATTTCTTCTCGCGAGCGTTTCAACCGAACTCAGGTTTATAAAGTAGGCTATTCCTAAGTGGTACGCCTGAAGCGTTATTTAAATGTGGATAATAGTGTCGGAGTGAATTGATATGGAGTACAGGGAAAATAAACGATTTGATAAAGCTATCAGCAGAATTGGGTTTGGTGCCTGGCAACTGGGAAACAACCTCGATTTTTCTGGCATGACTGAAGAAGAGGGTATCAAACTTGTTCGTGAAGCTGTGAATAAGGGAGTTACTTTTTTTGATACGGCTCCTAATTACGGTAACGGAATGAGTGAAAAGATCCTTGGGAATGCGTTGGAAGGTCTTGATTCGGATATTTTCATTAATACCAAAACCGGTCATGATCGCACAGGAAAGATAGATTTTTCGCTGGAAAGTATAACGCAGTCTATTTATAAGAGTCTGGATGCGTTAAAACGTGAAGAGCTGGATTCAGTTATTCTGCATAACCCAAACGGGGAAATTCTGAGGGGCGAGACAGAACATTACTCTCGTTTGATCTCACTCAAAAAGCAGGGCGTGATTGATGGGTATGGCGTAAGTATAGACACTCCGCAAGAATTGAGGTGGGTTCTGGACAGCAGTGACGTGGATGTCATAGAGATCATGTTCAATATCATTCATCAATCACCTAAGGTATTGTTTGATGAAGTCAGGAAAAGAGACATCCTTTTGATCGTGAAAATCCCATTTGATTCCGGATGGTTAACTGGAAAATATGATAAAAACAGTACATTCGAAGGAATCAGGTCGCGCTGGTCCGGAGAAGATATCGAGTTAAGATCAGAACTCGTTGGCGAAATCAAAGAGATCGTGGGGCAAAATGACCTCGTACCTTTAGCTTTATCATTCATATTATCTTTTGATGCGGTTACAACGGTCATCCCTGGGATCAGAAATAAAGCACAGTTAGATTCAAATATTGATGCACTGAATTATAAGCTTGATAAGGAAACCAAATCCCAGTTAGAAGATCTTTACAACTCAAGAATATCAAAACTTGATATACCCTGGTAAATATCTTTCCATCAGGTCGAAAGCAGTAGCACTTACAGTGACATGATGTGTCACTCATCATTCGTAT
>JAASTO010000081.1 GCA_021767245.1 Balneolaceae bacterium | reverse complement strand
TTCTGTGCTATTAAAACCGGTCGGCCACCGGCTGACCTGGATTGGGATGAGCCGAAGCGTGTAGCTGATGCGGCCGCCAAAATGAAATTGAAGCATGTGGTGCTGACTTCTGTTAACCGTGATGAACGTAAGGATGGTGGTGCCCCAATTTTTGCAGCCTGCCATGAAGAGTTAAGAAAAGCCATTCCGGGTGTAACCATTGAATCTCTGATTCCGGATTTTCGTGGAGAATGGGATGCAGCCCTTCAGATCGTGTTTGATACTCCTCCGGATGTATTGAGCCACAACCTTGAAACGGTTCCAAGTAAATATCGACGAGTCCGACCGCAGGCACGTTATGAGCGGTCACTGGAACTCCTTCAGCGAACCAAAAATGCAGGCATCAGAACCAAGACCGGTATTATGGTAGGCCTTGGGGAAGAACGGGAAGAAGTGATCGAGCTGATGCAGGATTGCGTGGATCATGGTGTGGATGTCTTGACCATAGGTCAGTACATGCAGCCTACTAAAATGCACCATCCGGTAGTTGACTGGGTGCATCCTGATCAATTTGCCGAGTATAAGGAAATTGGTGAAAAGCTCGGTATTGAGCATGTAGAAAGTGGCCCGCTGGTACGTTCTTCTTACCATGCTGAGCGGCACGTTTAGAGATGATTTGCAGGGAGCATCCTCGTAGCGTCTTAAAAGACCTGCGAGCGTTGCGCTCCAAACGCTGCGAGGTCTAAGACGCTCGCAGGTTTTCCTTTAGTGATTAACTTCTAATTAACCCTCGGTTGTAGTAACTTCCAAAAAATACGAGGCATATGATTGCATTATTTACAGTACTGGCTATCAGTTATGTATTGGGGTCTATACCTTCCTCACTTTGGGTAGGTCAGATCTTCCATAAAATGGATATCCGGAATTTTGGAAGTGGAAATCTGGGCACAACCAATGCTTTTCGGAATTTAGGATGGAAGTCGGGCGTGAGTGTACTTGTGCTCGATTTCATGAAAGGATTTGTGGCTTCCTATTGGGTAGCCATGTATGCCTTTGAGATCAGTAATGGCCCGATCGCTCCTCCCGGCTGGGAAGCCGATGCTTTTCTTAAGATCACTTGTGGGCTGTTTGCAGTAACCGGGCATATGTTTCCGATCTTTGCCAATTTTAAAGGAGGCAAAGGAGCTGCCACGGCTTGCGGTATGCTTTACGGTATTGAGCCGGTCTCTATTGGTATTTCGAGTGTGATCTTTATTGTGATCGTACTTACCACCCGGTATGTATCTTTAGCTTCCATGACGGCAAGTTTTATCTACCCGGTAAGTTTGCTGGTGATGCGCTTTGGATTAGGGATCAATGTGGATGGCAGTATCATCATATTTGCGATCATCATTGCTGCAGGGATCATTTATAAGCATAAATCCAACATTCAAAGATTGATGAATGGAACTGAAAGCCGGGTGAATATTTATGGGAATAAGAATAAGTCAGAAGAGGAATCTCAGGAAAAAGATCTCGAGAAAGCACAGGTATGAGCGGAAAGAATGTAACAGTTATTGGAGCAGGAAGCTTTGGAACGGCCTTGGCTATGGTTCTGGATCAGGCTGGCAATCAGGTTCAGATCTGGGCCCGTGAGGAGGAAATAGCCAACCGGATAAACGAAGATCACAAAAATCCATCTTACCTGAATGATGTTGAGCTGCCTGAATCTATTGTGGCTTACAATAACATCGAGCAATGCCTGCAGTCACAGGATATGGTTGTATTTGCCACACCATCTCATACACTTAGGGAGGTTGCTGAAAAAATTAAACCCTGCCTGGGTGGTCATGAGATCCTGGTGACGGTAGCCAAGGGTATCGAAAATGACACCTTTAAAACCATGTCACAGGTTTTGATAGAAGTGATGGAGGGAACGACCTACGAAGATAACATCGGCGTGTTATATGGACCAAGTCATGCCGAGGAAGTAGGTAAATTAAAATCCACCACAGTGGTGGCAGCGGCTTATTCAACCCGTACAGCTAAGATTATTCAGGAAACATTTCTTACACCAATGTTTCGGGTATATGTGAATAATGATGTGATCGGTGTTGAGATTGGAGGGTCGGTCAAAAATATAATGGCCATAGCAGCAGGAATTGTGGATGGAGCTGAATTAGGAGATAACGCCAAGGCCGCATTGATCACCCGTGGGCTCCATGAAATGAAACGAATGGGACAAATGTTAGGTGCTCACTCAGATACTTTTTCGGGTTTGACCGGAATGGGCGATCTGATCGTAACTTGTACAAGTACACACAGTAGAAATAGGTTGGTTGGCGTCAGGATCGGGCAGGGTGAAAAGCTCGATGACATCATAAACAGCATGAATATGGTAGCTGAGGGTGTTAAAACTACGAGATCAGTGCAGGACTGGGCTCAAAAGAATAAGGTGGAAATGCCAATCACCCAGGCTGTTTACAGTATCCTGTTTGAAAATATGGATCCGAGAGATGCGTTGTACAAATTGATGACACGCGATCCGAAAGATGAAATTGTGATGTAATTGGGTTTCGTGTTACGAGTTACAATATTCGTAAAATGAGCCCTGTAACTCGTAACACGTAACTCGAAATCCTGCTTGCGATGGAAGACGAATTTGAATTTTACATGCAGTATTCCAATTCCGTAGAGCTTTCAAAGCTCACGCGGAATGACTTAAAGAACCTTGTTCAGACCGGTGAAAGCAGCTTTTTGGAATTCAAACATAGTGTAGCCTCACCGGAAAAAATTGCCCGCGAAATTGCTGCATTATCCAATACCAAAGGAGGAACCATTTTGATCGGAGTTGAAGATAATGGTGAGATCATTGGTGTGGAAAGTTATCACGAGGAGGAATTCTGGCTCAATCAGGCTGCCAGGGAAGTGTGTATCCCGGAAGTGGATATCAGGATCGAACTGGTGAATATCGGGGAAAGAGATGTATTACTGGTCAAAGTGCCCGAAGCCGAAAAAAAACCGATCTATGTTAAAGGGGAAAAGTATCGGCAGGTATATGTAAGGGTGGACCATGAAAGTGTGGTTGCCAGTGATGAGTATGTGGAAGTGCTCAAACAAAACGCCTCTTCAGAAGGGGTCACCTTTGAGTATGGTGAAAATGAGCAACAGTTGTTCAGGTTTCTGAATGAATACGGGGATATCACGGTTAAGAGGTTCTCGCTGCTGATCAGTGTAACAACCTATCGTGCAGCTAAAATATTGGTAAACCTGGTGAGTGCCGGCGTACTTGATCTGTTTGAAAAGGATGGGGTAACGCATTACACTTTTTCCCATAAAACTTCGTAATTTTGACTCATTACAAATAGTGTAGTTTCTATGAGTATGCAAGACGAGAATTTAGATGATGTGATCGCCTCCCTGATAGATGAGGATGGGGAAGATACAGCTGTCTCAGAGAATCCCTTTGAAAAAGAACACCTGACCGGAGAGCCGGTTACCCTGACAGAAAGAGCCGCCAGACAGGTGCAAAAGATCAAGAGTGAAGAAGGAATGAGTGATGACATTTACCTGAGGGTTGCTGTTGATGGAGGGGGCTGTTCCGGATTAAGTTATAAGCTTGGATTAGACCACCGTACGGATGAGGACAAAGTGTTTGAAAGCTTTGGGGTCGAGATCATTGTAGCCGAAAAGCATCTTATGTACCTGGAAGGGATGCAGATCGATTATCCTGACGGCCTTGATGCCCGTGGTTTTACTTTCGATAACCCGAATGCCACAGAAAATTGTGGGTGTGGGACTTCCTTCGCTATTTGATCAATAAGCTTTTCAGGAACCAAGGCGACGCAGTTGATGTGGATCTTCGCCGACCTAATGTTTGTCTGAGATCAGTAGGGTACAACCAGGTCATTAGTTAAAACAGAGAAGTGTTTTTTGTTGAGAGAGGCTACCGGCATTTTTAGATAGTTGGCAGTTGCTGCGATCAAGGCTTCTGGAATTTCAATTCCATGACTTGCTCTGAATTTATTTATGAGAAATCCTGCTTCAACAGCTATAGATTTATTCACTGGAATAAGCTCAAAAATTGTTAGCAAGTCTTCCAAAAGCTGTACTTCTTTTTCTCCCCTTATACCAGCATAAATTTCTGATACGGAAACCACTGATAGAAGAAGATTATTCCTGAGGTTGGAATCTAAAAATTTAAAAGCCTCTTTTTTCCCATTTAATAGATCAATAATGATATTGGTATCAACTATCATCTGGATCCAATCCCAATCGTTTCATTCTTCTTCCCCAACCTTCTCTCATTTCACGAACATCAGGAATGTCTTCTTTGTCTTTCCACATTCCAGATGCAGCCATCAAGCGATCGCGTTTTTTTTCCAAAGTGACTTCCTCAAGATAATGTTCGATCGCTTCGCGGATGATATTGCTTTGGGTTGTACCTCGCTCATCGGATAGCTTTTTGATGGCTTTCTTCTCTTTTTCGGTAAGGTAAATTTGTGTTCGTTTCATGATTCTCCCCTTCAAATATGATGTATGTAATATACATCGTTTGGAGTGTTTTCTCAATTTAGATGAGGAGTGGCTCTGAAAAATGATCTCCGATTATGATTCTTCATCTTTCTTAGCGATCAACCTAACCCCACGTTTGAAGGTCATATAATGCCAGATCCATTCGGCGAACACTCTAAATCGATTGCGAAATCCGATCAGGAAGAAGATGTGGATGAGCCCCCAAAGTATCCATGCAAAAAACCCACTGAACTTAAATCCCCGAACGTCTGCCACAGCTTTGGCCCGCCCGATTGTGGCCATGGTTCCTTTATCGACATATTCAAAATCTTTGCGTGACCTACCCTTAAGCTCATTTTTAATAAGTTCGCCAAGGTATTTGCCTTGCTGAAGGGCTACGGGCGCTAATCCAGGGAGGGGATTCCCATCTTTATCTTTGGCATGAGCGGCATCTCCGGCCACAAAGATATTGGAGTGATCCCCGATCGAAAGGTCAGGGTTCACAACCGCCCGGCCGATCCTGTCAGTTTCAACCTCAAGCCGTTTGATCAATGGGGATGCAACGACACCGGCACCCCACACAATATTTGGAGTTTCAATAAAACGCCCTTCTATCTGAACACCGTTTTTCCTTATATCCTTGACCGGGGTATTCAATAAAACTTCCACCCCCATATCCTCAAGAGTTTTCTGCCCTTTTTTAGACAGCGGTTCCTCAAAAGCATTCAGGATGCCATCGGCCGCCTCAACCAGGTAGATCTTGGTTTCATCGGGTTTAATATTCCTGAAGTCACGCATCATGCTGCGCTTGGCGATCTCAGCGATAGAGCCTGCCATTTCAACTCCGGTGGGACCGCCTCCGATCACCACGTAGGTGAGATAAGGCTGTCGTTCTTTAGGATCAGCGATCTGTTCAGCCTGTTCCAGTGAAAGTAAAATGCGTTCTCTTATATCGAGGGCATCGGAGATAGATTTTAAGCCGGGGGCATGTTTTTCCCATTCATCATGGCCAAAATAGTTGTATTGAGCCCCCGGAGCGAGGATCAGATAATCAAAAGGATAGCTATGCCCGTTTTTAAGTTGAACCGATTGTTGTTCTTTATCAATATTGGTGACCTCTCCGAGCACAACTTCCACATTTTTTTGCCTTCGGAAAATGGCCCGTATCGGCATGGCGATATCACCGGGTGACAAAGCTGCAGTGGCTACCTGATATAGCAAAGGCTGAAAAAGGTGGTGGTTGGTCTTGTCAATAATGGTGATGTTTACATCAGAAGAAGCCAGCTTTTGGGCCGCTGAAATACCGGCAAATCCTCCGCCTACAATGACTACGTTTTTACTCATGTCCTTTGGTTATTTATGTGCTAAAACAAGGCATCGAAGCATTTAATTTAGTGTGCGGTTAATTCATTTTGGCCTGAGCCTCTAAAATGATCTGCTCAACCTCTTCTTTACTGATGGTTTCTTTTTTATTACAATATTGACAGACTACTTCCTGCCCTTCGCCTTCCATATCCTTCAGGTCATCCAGACTTAGCATGGAAAGCGCATTTTTGAACCGCTTACGCGTGCAGCGGCAAAAGAAATCGACCGGCTGACGGTTGAGTTCTTTTACTTTAAGCGGAGATACCGCCTTAGTCATGATCTCATCAATATATTGTCCATCACTCAGGAGTTCATCAATGGGAGGGAATGAACCGAGACGTTCCTGCAGCATATCGATCTGCCCGTCAGGAGCTCCCGGCATGCGCTGGATCATGAGTCCTCCCGCATGGGTCACCTTACCTTCTTCATTGATACCTACATCCAGAAGTAAAGCCGATGGGATCTGCTCGGATTGAGCCAGATAATGAGCCACATCACTGGTGATGTCACCATTTACGATCTCAATGCTGCTGGTTCTAGGTTCCGCTTCGTTGTATAATATCTTTGAGAACGTCAGAATACCGAGCCCGATACCATCACCAAGTTGAACATCAGGGTTGGAATAGTCGAGTTCTGCAACCGGATTCTTAACGTAACCACGAATCTCACCCACCTGATTGGCTTCGGCAACCAGAAAGCCAATAGGGCCATCTCCATCCATGCGAAGCTGAATGCGTTCCTCTCCCTTAAGTTCGGAGGCCAGAAGCATGGTGGCTGTCAGTGCTTTGCCAAGCACTACAGTATTTAACAAAGACAGTGAGTGATTGTCTTTAGCCGTCTTTACGACTTCTGTGGTCTTAACAACAGAAATTTTAAAATGACCATCGGTGGTCATTCCCTTGATAAGTCGGTCTTTGAAATTATATTCTTCAATGTTCATAGGAGTACTAACAGAATCTCTTTTTAAAAAATTTATAAGTCTGAAAGATACGCAGAATATTGGATTTTATTGGGCAGGCATCTATAGATATAACTGATACCCCAGTTTGTATGCAACCCTCAATGTGCAGTGTGTGGTTCTGTATCCCTCAACCCGATAAGAGCGAGGATCACTCCAAAAAACACGGTTGTGGCAGCCATCAGCAGTATGCTTTCCATAGCTATGTGGTTATCCAGCATCCATCCCATTAAAAAGGGGCTAAGTGCCGTACTGAATACCATGATGGCTGCAAAGAAAGAACGAACGGTTCCGATCATATCTTCTCCATACAACTCAGCGTAAAGAGCTGACTTGGTCGTACTCCCAAAGCCAAGTGTTATGCCAACCAGGGCCATATATAAAAAAGCAGACCATACGCCGGGGTGAAAATAAGCCACCATGACTCCCGCCCCAAATGGCAATATGTAGAATGGGAAGATCTTAATGGCACTCAGTTTGTCGATGACCGGACCTATTCCAAGCGAACTGATGATCCGTGCCACTGCAAAGAATATAAACGCAGATGCAATAATGGCTGGGGTCCACCCGAGTTGTTCGGCAATGGAAACCTGATACAGGAATAAGGCCGTTGCCCAGAAAGGCGGAATCAGAATCGCAGGCAGAATGAGCCAGAAATTACGGTTGTTGATGATCTGAAAATAGGAGCCTGACTCTGAATCGGAGTCTATAACCTCTTCCTTTCTTTTAAATTTTTGATTGGATTGCTCGATATCAGTTTGCTTTAAGACATACAGGATGAATGGAATAAAGACCAAAGCGATGAGTGCAGCAATGATCCCCCATGTGGTTCGCCAGCTGGTTATTACCAATATGGCCGCAATGGCTACAGGTAAAATGCCCTCACCAATTGGATAGCCCAGGCTGGAAATACTCAAGGCTTTACCGCGCTGAAGGGTGAAATAACGAGCCATGGCAGTTTCAGCAGTATGCCCACTCAAACCCTGTCCGGATAAGCGAAGCAAAAGGATTCCCGCGAAAAGAAAACCAATGTGCCATGAAAAGGCCATCGTGAGTGCGGCTATCAATAAGCCGGTTGCCACATATAAACTGTACTTACCAATAGGTAATACATCGATCCATTTTCCCAGAAATGGAAGGATGGAGGCGCTGGCAAGGGTGGCTGCCGAATAAATAGAACCAAAGGCCGCATTTGAAAGATCAAAATCCGTCAAAAAATAGGGCACGAACAATGAGATCAGAAAAGTCTGACCAAAGCTCGAAAAAAAGGTAAATGAAAGCCCAAAGCTCAGGACTTTTCTCTCTCTTAAAACAAAGGTGAGGTAACTCAATGAGATATACGATAAAATTCAGAAAATTATGATCCCGGAAAATACCGCTATTTATGACGAAACTACATTACAAAGTGAATGTATTATTCTATCCGCGGGATAAGGGCCGTCTATTTCTGTTGCATGTTTATTTGAAGGGTGTCGAGAAAATTGATCAGGTATTGTTAAAGCGGAAAGCAATTGTGTTCATCCCCACGAAGGCGGGAATCTAAGTATAGCCATAAAATCAGATGTCGATTTCCGGATCACACATAAACCGGAACCCAATAAAAAAGGCACTTCATAAAAATGAAGTGCCTGCTAATTATCTTGTTTCTATCAGTCGATCGATCAATCGATGAAGCGTTTATACATGCTTCCAAAACGTCCTGAAACATGAGCATTGGAAGAATATTTATTTTTGATCTTACCAACCGTTTCAATGCGTTTTTCTGCCAGAGCGTTTGATGCCTTGTGAGCGGGAATGCCGTGTTCGTCAGAGTAGCTCAGAATATCCGTAATGGTATTGTAGATATTACCGGCATTGTTCAGAGCTCTTTCCTCGTCGTATCCTTCCAGTTCGCTGGCAATATTGATGATCCCACCTGCATTGATCACATAATCAGGGGCATAGATGATCCCTTTGTCTAAAAGCATTTGGCCATGTTTATCTTCCTCATCCAGAACGTTATTGGCCGCACCGGCAATGATATCACATTTGAATTGTTTCATGGTGTCATCATTGATCACCCCACCTAAGGCACAAGGCGTGAAAATGTCTACATCCAATCCGTAAATATCATCAGGGTTGTCAACCAGCTCACCACCTACTTCTTCAACCAGGGCTTTGGCTTTGTCATCATAAATGTCACTTATGTATAATTTTGCCCCTTCTTTTGCGGCGTGGCGTGCAAATGAGGATGCAACATTTCCGGCACCTTGCAGGGCGATCTTTTTACCCTCGAGGGAATCACTTCCATAGGCTTTTTTTGCACAGGCCTTAACCCCCATATACACACCATAAGCGGTTACAGGAGATGGGTTCCCGCTGCCACCCAGTGCTTTTGGAATACCGGTTACAAACTTGGTTTCGGAATAGATCCATTCCATTTCCTTTTCAGTCATGCCCACATCTTCCGCGGTGATATAGCGCCCACCAAGTCCATCTACGAAACGCCCGAAGGCACGAAAGAGAGCTTCCGTTTTATCAGTACGTGCATCCCCGATGATGATGGCTTTACCGCCACCAAGATTAAGTCCGGATATGGCTGACTTGTAGGTCATTCCACGAGAGAGGCGCAGAACGTCACGAAGGGCGGCTTCCTCAGATTCATAATTCCACATGCGGGTTCCACCAAGTGAAGGCCCCAGGGTTGTGTTGTGAATGGCAATGATGGCCTTTAAACCGGTGTCAGGATCTGAACAAATGACGACCTGTTCGTGTTCGTTATTGTAAAGTTCATCAAAGATCGGAAATTTGGAGCTGGAGTAATTCAAGGTCTTTTGGTCTGTTGTTAAACTGAAAATATGTATGCGCATTCTCTGTAAGGAAACGCTTCCAAAGGTCAGCATTTATTTAATGATTCTCAATCTGAACCGGTTCATTTCATACTAAAAGATGTAAGTGAATGTTGTTATAACAGGCAGCGCCCCTGTGAGGGCAGATTTGAAAATAATGCGGATAAGTATGCTGATTTTCTCCCTGTAAATAGTATTTTATATAACCAATGAAAACGCAATGTGCGTTGGCGTACCGGCCTGACCGCCGATCAGCCTCTATGAATAAAAATAAAGCAAAAAACAATCATGTCATTCCGCTGGACGTACGCGCAGCCGGAACAGGAAGAGACTGCCTCCGCATTAGGGGAACAGCTTGGAATTCCGGCCAAAATAGCCCAATTACTGGCTATCCGCGGCATAAAAACTTACGATGATGCAAAATACTTTTTCAGGCCAAAGATAGATAACCTCCACGATCCTTTTTTAATGAAGGATATGGAAAAAGCAGCAGAACGGCTGGCTCTGGCCATTCGTCGCACTGAGAAAGTACTCGTTTATGGAGATTACGACGTGGACGGAACTACGGCTACGTCTTGTGTCTACACCTTTCTTAAGGAATTTGGTGTAGACGCCGATTACTATATCCCACACCGCTTCAAGGAGGGATATGGCATCAATCCCGATGGTATCAGATATGCAGAAGAAGTTAATGCTACCCTGATTGTATCCGTTGACTGTGGCATTACAGCCATTGAGGAAGCCCGGGAAGCCAAAGAAAAAGGTATCGACCTGATCATATGTGATCATCATACCGTAGGAGATGGAATACCCGATGCCGTGGCTGTTCTGGATCCCAAAC
>JAASTO010000080.1 GCA_021767245.1 Balneolaceae bacterium | reverse complement strand
TGCTGTTGGCTTTCAGGAATTAATTCCTCCACCACCACGTAGATCATTGCACCTGCCGCAAAGGATAGGGCATATGGCAGTACAGGGGTTATGTAGATCACGGCTGCAGCACCGATCACAGCAGCCACCGGTTCAACAATAGCAGATAATTGTCCGTAGTTAAAGCTCTTTAACCGGCTCACCCCATCTCTGCGCAAAGGCATGGAGATAGCTACCCCCTCAGGGAAATTTTGAATGCCAATCCCAATTGCGAGGGCAATAGCACCGACCACTGTGGCTCCTCCATCCAGCTCCATTCCAAGGCTGGCGGCTCCAAACAGAACCCCGATGGCAAGTCCTTCCGGAATATTGTGAAGGGTGATAGCCAGCACGAGCAATGTGGCGCGTTTCCATTTAGTGTCCACTCCCTCCGCTTCATCACGGGGCAGGCCAATGTGAAGATGGGGGATGTAGGCATCACAGATCCTGAGGAACAGTCCACCAAGTAAGAAACCGACTGCAGCAGGTATCCACCCGATCATATCCTGTGCTTCAGCCAGATCAATACCGGGTATGATCAGAGACCATACACTGGCCGCGATCATAACGCCGGCTGCAAAGCCCATCATGCCATCCAGCACTTTGTAATTAATGGTCTTGGTGAGGAACACCAATGCAGCACCAAGAGAAGTTACACCCCAGGTGAAAAGGCCTCCAATGAGTGCCTGTATGATAGGGCTAAGGTTGAGAAACCAGTCAGGGATAAATTCCATAGAGATTCAATTTGCAATTATTTGATATAACATATATTAAATTTAGCCTTGTCTAAATATATAAAATTTTGGCTATTACTATACAGGAAATAATTTTACTAACTTGGCATGAATTCTACAGAAAAAATTTGGCAATGAGCAAAGATCTTAGAGCATTTGAAGTTCCGATTGAAAGTGGACTTATCCGCATATTTGTAAGGATCAGCAGTGTAGTATGTACATTCGAAAATGACGCTCCGGATTTTGTTAAGGCTGAAGATGATACCCCAAAATTGAGAGTACTTCCCGAATCCGGTATCACCGAACTGACTGATGCTTTTAACAACCCATTAAGCTTGATCAGAGACAAAAGGAAAAGTGCTGAAGACCGATTGGTTTGGACCGTTGAAGAGGGAGGCGTTTGGTTCGATATCCCTATGGAGGAAGTAAAACAAGTCTGGATTTCTGAATTCAGCTTTCACATTGAAAGTGAAAAGCCCCGATACCTGGCTTATTACGTAAAGGATGTAGATCACAAGATCGAATGGCTTCAGCAGGATGATGAAACCGGTGAGATCAGGTCCTTAAGTGTGCATAAAAAAACCTTTAAACCCAGCCCGCTTTCGGAAAAGGAAAGTTATAGTGGGGCGGAGGTTATCAGGTGTGCAGATATGATCGGTCGCGCAGCTAAAAAGATCGATATCAGAACGGGGTCGGCTTTGGTGAAATTCAACACGGATAAAGGCCGCCTTGAGACACTGATCATAGGTATGGCTGAAAAGTTGGGTTACAAGATCGAACCACTTGATAAGGATACGATCGCAAGTGAAAATGAGAAGGATAACAGCGTTAGCCATGTTATTTCACTCAAATAAAAAGCCGGAACAAATGATCTGTCCCGGCTTTTGGTAAAAGTGATGTTCGGATAGATTCAGATCAGCTGGTTCATCTGTCCATTTTCCAGAAAATTATGCCACCTGCTTGTTTTCCGGTTTCAACCACATCCACTCGTTGGAGCGTTTCAAGGTTGATAATATCAACCGAGCCGGGTTCACCGCCAATGCCCTCAACTGATATAAAGGCAAATTTGTCATCCGGTGAGATCGTCACCCCATGGCTGACTTTTCTACTGTTTGGGATTTTTGCGAGTTCCTGACCAGACTCAAGATCCCAAACCCCGGTTGCTCCTTCACCTTTATAGGTCACAACCAGTAATTTTCCATTGTGGGTCACTTCGAGGTTGTAGGGGGCTTTTCCGCTGTTCCATCGATTGGTGACTTCCCACTTCCCGGTATCCACTTCGAGGATCTCATCCGAGCCATTCCCTGCAATATATACCAGGGGTTTGGTTGGGTGCGGATCAGCCCAGGTTGGTTTTTCCACAGGATTATGCTCCATGCTGTCATGATCCATGTCGCTGTGTTCAGAATGATCCATGTTTGAGTGGTTCATCTCAGAACCGGCATGCATGCTATGGGCACTGTTATTTGCATCTTTACCGAGTTTGAGTCGGCGTGATACTTCCAGCATTTTGGTGTCGATCTCAATGAGCTCATCGGTCATCATGGATACATGATACTGCCGGGTACCATCATCTGTGATTCGTGAACCGTGGGGCATGATCCCGGTCTCAATATCATCAAGCCGCATCATAGTTTCAGGTTCAACAACCGATACCGTGCTAGGCTCCATATCGCCATGCAGGTTGAAGTTTACGATATAGAGCAACCCGGTACTGGATGAAATATCCATAGTGGCCGGAAAGAGTCCAAGTTCAACTTCATCCACATACTCATTGGTTCCGGTTGTGTATTTCCAAAGGGAACCATATGGCATGCCATGCGCAATGCTTACAAACCAATATTTACCATCAGGTGAAATATTAAGCCCATGGGGCCCCTCATTTTCCTGTGGCCAGGTTCCCACATCAATGGTTTCAGCGATCGAACCTTGCTGGGAATTCCCGTCAAAATGAACCAGGTGAACCTGATCGTCAGATTCAGCGGCAACGTACAAGTAATAATCCTGAGCAAACAGATCAGAAGCTCCCCAGCTGAGGAGCCCTCCGATCAGAATTGCTTGTAATACTCTCTTAAAATGCATAGTGATTGGTCTCTTGTTAGAATATTAGTTGGTTCCCTGCTGTGGTTTGTCTACCAGTTTGATCGACCACAATCCGGAATTCCAGTCAGACATGAAGATGTTTCCTTTATAAGGTTGAGGCCCCCATGTGAAAGGAGCATTAGGAACCATGGCATCGGCGTGAGTTGGCTCAAATTTAGCGATCTCACGTCCCTGATCATACAGGTTCCCCATCAACTCACCGGAAATATCTACGATACGAAGTCCGCCATTATAATAGGCTACATATAGCACATCATCGACCACCCAGAAGTTGTGAGTACCGGCTTCAGGAACCTGATATCGGGCTACTTCATCCGGATTGCCCCACCCATCAAATTTGATGAAGTGGATCCATCCGGCAGCGGCAACCGGGTTGTTTCGTGTAGGCAAACCGTATGGGAATGATTCGTCACCGGCAATCACGTAAAAGTCGCCGGTAGATTCGCTTTTGAATGGGAAGGCCGCGTGATTTCTTCCGCTTGGGTAGGTATAACTGCCAAGCATCACCGGATTTTCGGGGGATCCTCCGGCATCAGCCAGCTCGCTGTTACGGCTTCCGATGTCAACGGCAACCACTCCATCTCTCCAGTTACTGGAGTATGCGATACCGTCCTCGATCCACACGTCGTGAATAGAATGGCCCGGAGTATCCAGTTCAAATCGCCCAACCGTGTATGGATTGGCCGGATCTTCAATATTAATGATGTCGTATCGGCGACCGTTGTTAACCGCATATACGTGATCTTCGTAAATAAATGCGTTGTGAACGCCACCGGTCAGACCATCGGTATATTCTGAGATCACACTCACATTTCGTGGATCAGATACATCCAGAATGACAATTCCGTTTTTACGGTTCGATGCACCTTCGCGGGTGAGTACTCCAATGGTTCCGTCTTCCGAGATCTTCACATCATTCACGGTACGAGCGTCAACCCGAACGGTATCGACAGCCACCATATTTGTTGGGTCAGTCACATCCCAGAAATAGGTATCACCATTGGCTCCCCAGGTTCCGGTAATGGCATAATCGCGGCCATCCACACCTTCCCAGACCCAGAGGTCGGATGTGTGTACGTCAAGCACTTCGGCATGGCCAAGCAGTTCTACATCCTTAGCTACATTACGTTCGCGCACCCTGATAACCTGATCGGCAACGGCATCTCCGGATCGCGCGCTCAAAATAAACGTACCCGGTACATTTGCTACAAATTTTCCTTTTTGATTGATCTGTCCCTCGGCTCCCTGCCCCAGGTTATCATCCGGTTGGGCCACAAATGAGTACGTGATCGGTGCATCAACAGTTCTTCCGTTAGCTGCTTTGGCTGTCGCATTCAGGGTGATCACATCCCCGGTTCTGATGCTGGTTTCAGTATTTGCGATCTCAATAGTTTGAGCCGGATTGGCTTTGATATTCAGATTAAGGGTAGCAGATTTACTTTCGGAGGTGGCTGTAACCCGAACATTACCGGGCTTTAGAGCCAGTAGTTTTCCATGGCTCACCGTTGCCACCGATTCATTGCTGCTGCGGAAGGTGATATCAGGATTTTCTCTGATGAGATCCATTTCATCGGTTACCTCGACGTGAAGATCGATGGTTGTTTTGGCATACACATTTTCCGGAACCTGCTTAAAAGCTACCTCAGCGATCGGTGGATAGGGAACCTCGATCTCAAAGTTCCTGGTAACCCGCTCTTCGCGCGGACCGGATCTCATAGCGATGATCGTATAGTTGCCGGGTTTATTGGCTTTAACGAATCCTTCACGAGAAACTTCCAGGTCGGCCCCATTTCTGGAAAAGAATAGCACGGTGTCGGGTAAGGTCTGCCCCTGTGCGTTAACTAATTTTGCCGACAGCTGAAGTTCAGATCCAACTTCCACGACAACAGGTTCAGGTTCAATTACAATTTTTAATGTGTTTGCATCCTGTGCAAAGATGTTACCGGTGCTCAAAAGCAAGACGGCGACTAAAAGTTTTAGTGCTTTTCCCATGATTTGATAAAATTAATTAGCGGAAATACTGATTTTGATTAGAGCACTAATAAATTAAAAAAAAGTGACAAACTGAATTAATTGAAGAGCTAAATGATGCCTTTTTGAAGCGCTTTTTCCTTATTTTACAGAATCCGAATGTTAAGCTGTTTTCTAGAAATGAAGGACGGCAATTCAGTGTTTCATTTTTAAATTTATAACCTCACGTTTTAGCCTAAATGAACATCAATTTCGACCGAGAAGTATTTGCTCACCGACACAATGGACCCGATCAGGAATCAACCCAAAAAATGCTGGAGGTTATTGAAGCTGAATCGCTGGACAAGCTGATCGATGAGACTATTCCTGAAGGCATCCGGCTGAAAAAACCATTGGAATTACCGGAGTCGTTGAGTGAGGCTGACTTTCTGAATGAATTCAAAAAACTGGCTGAGAAGAATAAGATCTTTAAATCATTTATTGGGATGGGGTATTATGATACTTACATGCCCAATGTGATCAAACGAAATATCCTTGAGAATCCGGGCTGGTATACGGCTTATACGCCATACCAGGCAGAGATCGCACAGGGTCGGCTTGAGGCTTTGATCAATTTTCAAACGGTGGTTACCGACCTGACAGGCATGGAGCTTGCCAATGCTTCTCTATTGGACGAAGGAACCGCTGCTGCTGAAGCCATGAGTATGTTGTACGGGCAGCGTAAAGGTAAGAAACGGAAAGAAGCGGATGTGTTCTTCGTTTCGGAAGCGTGTCATCCCCAAACCATTGAAGTGCTTCAGACGCGGGCTGAACCGATCGATGTAAAGATCGTAGTTGGTGATCACAAAAAGCTGGATGTTACGGATCCAACATTGTTTGGTGTACTGCTTCAGTACCCTGCAACTGACGGTTGGGTTGAAGACTACACGAACCTCATTACCGCTGCTCACGAAAACGATGTCTATGCTGTAGTAGCTGCCGACCTGCTTAGCCTTACCTTACTGAAAGCACCGGGCGAGATGGGAGCTGATGTTGTGGTTGGTTCCTCACAAAGATTTGGAGTCCCTATGGGCTATGGCGGACCGCATGCCGCCTATTTTGCTACTCAGGAAAAATTTCAGCGCAAGATTCCGGGCCGTATTATTGGAGTGACTCAGGATGCGGAAGGGAAGCCGGCCTATCGTATGGCTCTTCAAACACGTGAGCAGCATATCCGTCGCGAGAAAGCGACATCCAATATTTGTACCGCTCAGGTTCTCCTTGCTGTGATCGCCGGAATGTATGCCGTGTATCATGGACCTGAGGGGTTGAAGAAGATCGCCTCAAAAGTGCATGGGTTGACCAAACTGACCAAAAAGGGTTTGGAGGCAATGGGTGTGGAGGTTGTGACGGACAATTTCTTTGACACCATTACGATAAAAGTTGATTCAGACAAAGTTCGTGCGGTCGCTGAAAAGCATGAGGTGAATTTCCGTTTTGTGGATGAAAGCACCATTGGAATTTCCTTTGACGAAGCAAAACATCTGGAAGATGCTGAGCTGGTACTCAATATTTTTGCAGAAGCGCTGGGTAAAGATACTTCTTTTGATGTATACGCTGAAGCTGAAAACACCAAGGTCGAGTTTCCGGATGAGCTGAAAAGAACAACCGGTTTTTTGGAACATCCTGTGTTCCATTTGTATCATTCCGAGCATGAAATGCTGCGGTACATGAAGCGATTGGAGAACAAAGACCTGTCATTGGTTCACTCCATGATCTCTCTCGGTTCCTGCACTATGAAGTTGAACGCCACCGCAGAAATGATCCCTGTGACCTGGCCGGAATTTGGTCAGATCCATCCGTTTGCACCACGGGAACAAGCCAAAGGGTACACCCAACTGTTCGATGAACTTAGTGACTGGTTGTGTGAGATAACCGGATTTGCCGGTATGTCTCTTCAGCCAAATTCCGGGGCACAGGGTGAGTACGCCGGATTGATGACGATTCGTGCTTACCATCATGCCAATGGGGATGATCACCGCGACGTAGCTCTGATCCCATCCTCGGCTCACGGTACAAATCCAGCCAGTGCGGTAATGGCAGGTATGGATGTGGTAGTGGTGGATACGGATGATCATGGCAACATCTCTTATGACGATCTGAAGGTAAAAGCTGAAAAATACAGCGACCGGCTGGCAGCTCTGATGATCACCTATCCTTCCACACACGGTGTATTTGAACATAAAGTGAAGGAATTCTGCGAGATCATTCACCTGCATGGCGGACAGGTTTACATGGATGGTGCGAATATGAATGCACAGGTTGGCTTAACCAGTCCGGGTGAGATCGGGGCTGATGTCTGTCACCTGAACTTACATAAAACCTTCTGTATTCCACACGGTGGCGGCGGACCCGGTATGGGGCCGATTGGGGTGGCAGAACATCTGGTGCCTTTCCTGCCTTCACACTCTGTAATCAAAACTGGCGGTGATAAAGGTGTAACGGCTATTTCGGCAGCACCGTGGGGTAGTGCCAGTATTCTGACGATCTCCTATGCCTACATCAGAATGATGGGGGGCGATGGACTGACTGATGCCACACGATTTGCGATCCTGAACGCGAACTATCTGAAGGATCGCCTAAAAGATCATTATGAGATCCTGTACACCGGCATGACCGGTCGTTCGGCCCATGAGTTCATTGTGGACCTGCGTCCATTCAAGCAATCAGCCGGCATTGAATCAGTGGATGTGGCTAAAAGATTAATGGATTACGGATTCCATGCACCAACCATGAGTTTCCCGGTTCCCGGAACCCTGATGATCGAGCCGACAGAAAGTGAGTCGATCGAGGAGCTGGACAGATTCTGTGAAGCCATGATCTCCATCCGTAAAGAGATACAGGAGATCGAGGATGGTATGGCCGATAGGGAAGACAACGTGCTTAAGCATGCGCCACACACGCAGAGAGTCATGGTCGCAGATGAATGGACCCGAAGCTATCCGCGTGAAAAAGGCGCTTTCCCGCTGGAAGAGTTGAGATACGATAAACTCTGGCCGGCAGTATCACGAGTAGATGATGCCTATGGCGACAGAAACCTGGTGTGTGCCTGCATCCCAATGGAGGCATACGAAGAAGGAATTGAAGTCATCGAATAACGAATATTAAACAGAGAAATTTAGAAATCTGAAGTAAGACAACTTCAGATTTTCTTAAAGATATTCGTTCTCATTTAAAGCCTCCTACGCTCTGCGCCTGCCTCGTCGGCAGACAGGTCGTAACGAACTCACGAAGTGCTCAGGCTGCTTTCTATAGTGATATCACTCATGAGCGTTCGGTGGACCGGGCATTTCTTAGAGATCTCCAGCAGTTTATCTAACTGCTCCTGCGTCAGGTCTCCCTTAACGATCAGCTCCTTTTCAATGTGGTCGATCTTGCTTTTTGGGTCATCACACTCCCTGCAGTCATCCGCATGCCGTTTGTTGTGGCGCAACTCCAGGTACATATCATCCAGTTCCCAGCCTTTGCGCTCAGCATACATTTTTACCGTCATCAGGGTGCAGGAGCCCAATCCCATCAATAAATAATCATAGGGATCAGGGCCGCCATCGGTTCCACCCTTAACGGTTTCCGGTTCATCGGCAATAAGTTCGTGTTTACCGGCACTTAGTGTGGTTTTATAGGTTTCATCTTTTGGGAGATGTACGTGTACGATCTTTTTCTCGCTCATAATTTAGGTTTGGTTAGAATACTGATTTACAATTTCGTAACACATTGGTAACCAATGTTTAACGCTTACTAAAAGCCGGGATAACATAGGATGAGGATATTTACCATCAATCATCAATCCCAGGGCTATGAAGCGTTCACTTGATACCGTTGTTTTATCTGATATTCATCTGGGAACCGTTGGCTGTCATGCGGTTGAACTGGTCCAATATCTGAATTCCATTGATCCAAAGCGAGTGGTTCTGAACGGGGACTTCATTGACATGTGGAATTTTAAGAAATACTACTGGCCGGAATCCCACATGCATGTAATCAGAACCCTCATCACCATGATGACCAACGGGGTTGATATCTATTATCTGACGGGTAACCACGACGAAACCTTACGAAAGATATCAAGCCTGCAACTGGGACCACTTTTCATACGGGATAAACTAGTGCTGGATATGAATGGGGAAAGTGTCTGGATCTTCCATGGAGACATTTTTGACATCACCATGAAACACAGTAAGTGGGTGGCCAAGTTAGGTGGGAAGGGATATGAATTGCTTATTTTACTGAACCGATGGATGAACAATCTATCAGAAAGAATGGGGTATGGAAAGTTCTCCTTGTCTAAGAAAATCAAAGACAGTGTAAAGCAAGCCGTGAATTTTATCGATGATTTTGAGGTGACTGCCATGGAACTGGCCATCGAGGAAGGTTATGATTATGTGGTTTGTGGACACATTCATCAACCGAAGATCCGAGGGTATGAGAATGAAAAGGGATCGGTGATCTATCTGAATTCGGGCGATTGGGTTGAAAACCTGACGTGCCTGGAATTCGACGGTGCGGAATGGAGCCTCTACCGCTATAGTGAGGACAAAGCCTTGCAGGAGAGCCCAAGAATGAACCTACTGATGAAAAGCCACACCTTTGATCATAAAGTTATGATAGGATGAGAATTTTATACGGTATTCAGGGAACCGGACACGGGCACATCAGCCGGGCGAGGGTGGTATTACCAAAGCTTCGAGAATACGCTGAAGTGGATGTTCTTATCAGTGGGTACAATTTTAAAATGTCGATCGATGGGCCGGTGGATTTTACGGCACGTGGGCTTAGCCTGGCTTATGATCATAGGGGAAGTGTGGATCTTCTGGGAACGGCATTAGGCTTGGATCCGGTCAGGTTCATTCAGGATATTCAAAAACTGAAGGTTGAAGATTACGATTTTGTGGTGAATGATTTTGAGCCGGTGACCGCCTGGGCCGCAAAAAAAGAGGGTGTTCCTTGTGTAGCCATCAGTCATCAGGCATCGTTTTTATCGGAAAAGGTGCCACGGGCTGACAAACGGTCACCGGTGGCAGAACAGGTCATGAAGCATTTTGCCCCCTGCACAGTTGCGGTTGGTTCACATTATCTGAGGTACGATGATTTTATTGAACCACCTATAATTCGGCGTCAGATCCGGGATCTTAATCCATTGCAGGGGGAACATGTAACGGTTTATCTTCCGGCCTTTGATCATGAAACGTTGACCTCGATATTCGGGGCAGTTAAACAAGTTCATTGGGAGATCTTTTCACCCACCTGCGAATCACCATATCAAAAGTATAATGTGAGGGTTAATCCCGTAGGCAAAGAGTCTTTTTTAAAGAGTATTGAACATTGCCTGGGTATTGTATCCGCAACCGGATTTGAAACGAGCTCAGAAGCCATGTACCTGGGTAAAAAATTTCTGACTGTGCCCATTAGAAAACAATACGAACAATTGTGTAATGCGGCTGCTCTAAAACAGCTTGGTGGAGAGGTTGTTTATCGTATCGATCAAACCTTTAGTGAAAAGCTTAATAATTGGATCGAAAATGGAAAAGCATTGCACTTACCTGAGATATCGGATGAGGAAGACCTGGTGAAGAAGATCATTAGGGCAGGAATTGGGGAGCATAAAAATGTGGATGAGTTCAAGTTGGAGCAAGCCTTGTAGCCTGACTCACATC
>JAASTO010000079.1 GCA_021767245.1 Balneolaceae bacterium | reverse complement strand
ATCAGTTCGGCACAAAATTGCCCGATCCTGAGTTCTGCTTCATCCGGTTCGGGTACGGTTTGTTCGGGCAAGGCATCGTCCACTTCAATCAGGGCATTGATCTGATCTACATGGATCAGGCCATCGCCGTGAGTTCTTGGCATATTCGGGTTTACCTGTGCGATCACATATTTTGATGTTTGTACCGCGGCAACCGTTGCATCCACAGAAACACCCAATGAGCAATATCCATGCTTATCAGGTGGAGAAACATGAATCAGAGCCACATCCAGCGGCATGATCTTATTCCGAAACAGATTTGGCACCTCACTTAGAAATACAGGCACATAATCACCTCGTCCTTCGTTTATGGCTTTCCGGACATTGGCACCCACAAACAGGGCATTCACAAAAAAGCTGTCTTTGTATTTCGGGTCGGCATAAGGGGCCGGACCTTCAGTGTGAAGGTGAACCACTTCCACATGTTTGAGTTCATTATGACGCCGGGTCATGGCTTCCACAAGCTGAACCGGGGTCGCCGACACCCCATGTACAAATACCCGATCCCCGGATTTAATGATCTTTACCGCCTCATCTGCTGTTTTATATTTACTCATAGGTCTGCGTATTAATTGATGATTTTGAACAGATAATAACGACCCAATGTGAATTTTTCTTTAAGGTTAAGGATTGCCTTTGTTCCTAATAAAAAGTTTTAAAGTCCTTAGACAGATCGTATCGATTCTATTTTACGTTTTAGATCAGGGATATCATATTGAATAGAATACCAGATCTCAGTGACCTCTATTCGAAAATATTCATGGACAAGAAGATTTCTAAAATCTTTAATGACACGCCACTCTACTTCCGGATATCTTTCTTTTGTAATTTCAGATACTTTAGATGCAGCTTCCCCTAAAATTTCAAACTGTCTGATCACAGCCGATTATATTAAAGCACTTTCTCTAAACTCTGTTTCACTTACATTCATTGTCTGTAAAATTCTGGATGGCTAATATTACCTCATAATTATGATTAATCCTTTCAACATCTCTGCTTTCAGGCTTCATAAACTATTCTGCTTTCTTCCTGTACTTTATTGATCGCATCAACAGAAAGTCCTAACTCTGTTCCTAAATCCACATTTAAACCAAGTTGATCCTGAAGATCATTTTTATACCTCTATAATTCCATTAATCCGACTGGATGCTTCAGTTCAATCAAAATATCTAAATCGGAATTATCCCTCTCCTTACCCAATGCATATGAGCCTAGTATGGAGATTTTCTTAACCGGTTTCCCCTCAAAGTATTTTTTTTACTGTGCTATATATCTCTTCCCTTTTCATAGTAGAATATATCAACTCATATTTATAAATGCGATCAATTACGCATTCAGAGTTATTCTCGATTCAGTAAAAATTAACCGATTTCACTCTTGATAGTCTTCCTATTTCCTCTTAAAATCTAATATTATTATTAGAATTTAAATATCTGATTTAAACTCTCTCCTATGAGGCTCATTTCACAAGGTGCTCAGTATGCCATATCGGCAATTATTGCGATATCCAAGCACAGTGGAGAAGGTGCCGTTTCCGCTTCCAACTTGTCTAAATCTTTAAATTGCCCTACCGCTTATCTATCTCAAATTCTGGCTAAGCTCAAAGAACCTGGAATTTTGAAGTCACAACGCGGACTAAACGGTGGGGTTTACCTGGCAAAACCAATCGAGGATATCACTATGATGGATGTGATCGCTGCCATCGATGGCACCGAGTTCTTCGATAAATGTTTTATGGGAATTGAAGGATGTGGACATATTGAACCCTGTCCGTTTCATGAATTCTGGTCAGTGGAAAGAACTAAAATTGAGCGATGGCTGAAAGAAACCACCTTCGCGCAGGTTGATGAAAAAATGACTCAGGCATGGTTCGATCTGCGCTTGCAATTTTCAAGCGGGGTTCCTTCATTAAGCTAATGTCGCAAACAGTTGAAACCATATCATCAGAAATTTGCTACCACTGTGGTGAAGACTGTGCTGAAGAGACCATCCATTACGATGATAAAGCCTTTTGCTGCAACGGATGTCGTTCCGCCTATCAGCTTCTGGATGAAAGCGGATTGTGTTCATATTACGACCTGGATGCCAACCCTGGCATCAATTTAAAGAACACCAAGCACCGCGCCCGCTTCGATTATCTGGAAGATGATGAAGTGATCGAACGCATTGCCGAGTTCAGGGATAAAAATAGATTGTCGCTAAGTCTTTACATCCCAAATATTCACTGCACCTCTTGTGTGTGGTTGCTTGAGAATCTCCAAAAATTGGATTCCGGTGTACTTCAAAGCAGTGTTAATTTTCTGAAACGGGAACTATCTTTACTCATCGATACCGATTCAACCTCTCTGCGCGATGTGGTTGAACAGTTGGTGACCATCGGGTATGAACCGGAGATTCGACTCGACAAACTGGATTCCAAAAGTGAGTCCTCACATCAAAACCGTTCACTTTGGCTGAAGATGGGCGTGGCCGGATTTGCTTTCGGGAATATCATGTTATTCAGTTTTCCCGATTATCTGGATACAACGGGAAGCGGACTTGGAGGGAATTTTCACATCTTTTTTGGTGCCCTTAACATCCTTCTGGCCATTCCTGTTTTGGTGTACAGCAGCAGTGATTATCTGCGATCCGCTTTTGCCGCGGTCAAACAGGGTGGAGTTAATCTGGATGTTCCCATATCTATCGGTATCGTGGCTTTGTTCAGCCGAAGCGTGTATGAGATTGTCACCATGACCGGCACCGGATACATGGATTCCTTTACCGGCCTTATCTTTTTCCTATTGATCGGTAAACTCGTCCAACAAAAAACATTCCACCGGTTATCATTCGATCGTGATTATCGGTCCTACCTCCCGATCGCCGTTAATGTTTTGGATACTCAGGGACGTGAATACTCCCTATCGCTCGATAAACTGGAGCCCGGCCAAACTTTGAGACTTCGAAATCAAGAGCTGGTGCCCTGCGATTCTACCCTTCAAAGTGAGCAGGCTTTTCTTGATTACAGTTTTATTACAGGTGAATCTGAACCCATTTCTGTTTCACAAGGAGAAAAAGTCTTTGCCGGTGGCCGACTGATCGGTCGCTCCGCTCAGCTAATAACTGAAGAAAAAGTAACGAACAGTTATCTCACCAAGCTCTGGAACCATGAAGCCTTTCAAAATAATGATAAGGAACTGAAGCTTACTACCTTTGCTGATAGGATCAGTCCTTATTTTACGATGGGCGTGCTTGGAATTGCATTTGCTTCCGGATTCTACTGGCTTCAAACCTCCGGCATGGATTCGGCCTTATCCGTCTTTACAGCGGTGTTGATCATCGCATGCCCTTGTGCACTGGCCCTTTCAACACCTTTTACTCTCGGTTCAGCCCTGAATGTACTTTCACTTAACGGGCTGTTCGTTAAAAATCACCTGCTCATTGAGAATTTGTCCAAAGCATCGGCTGTGGTTTTTGATAAAACCGGAACCCTTACCAATTCAGAAGCCTCAAACATTGAGTTTATTGGCATGACGTTAACTGAAGATGAAAGGAATTTGGTTGGAACCGCAGCCGGGAACTCCATCCACCCACTTAGCCGAAAAATCGCTGATATAACAAGTTCAACCAAAGAACTTAAGCCTGATACGTTCCATGAAGTACCCGGTAAAGGGATCTTTGCAACCATAGCAGGGAAAAGTATTTGTATGGGTTCACGACACTTCATTTCAGAACAAACAACCCTGTATCAGGATCAGATCCCTGAACCTGATTTCATCGGCTCAACCGTACACCTGACCATTGATAACGAATACCTGGGGTATTTTGGGATCAAAACCGGACTTAGAAGCGGCATTTCTGACCTGCTTAATCGGCTCAAGGAAACCCTTCGGCTATTCCTTATATCAGGAGATAATGAGGGTCAACGGCAGGAATTTGAAACCTATTTCAGTACGAACGGCTCACTCTTATTCAATAAGAAACCGGAAGAAAAATTGGATTTCATTACAGATCTGCAAAAAGAAGGTGAATCTGTGATCATGGTTGGGGATGGATTGAATGATGCCGGAGCTCTTAAAAAATCAGATTTTGGTATTGCCCTGGCTGATGACGTCAGTTCCTTTGCCCCGGCATGTGATGCCATTCTTGAAGGTGATTCCCTAAACAAGCTTCTGAGTTTTATACAATTTTCACAGAACAGCATGAAGATCATTATTGCAAGCTTTGTGCTGTCTTTACTTTACAACACCGTTGGCTTAGGCTTTGCTATAACCGGCCACCTGTCGCCTTTGGTGGCGGCCGTTCTTATGCCACTGAGCTCGATCAGTGTCATGGTGTTCACATTCTTTACCACACGATATTTTGCGCATAAAGGAGGGCTGGCGATATGGAAGTGATCTATATGTTGATCGGTTTCAGTTTGCTAGTGGCCCTGATCTTTCTGGGACTGTTCTTTTGGGCTGTGCGGTCAGGACAGTTCGATGATCAGTATACGCCGTCTATGCGGGTGTTATTCGACCAAAAATCTTCAGATAAAAAAACCAATAACCAAAAACATCGGGATGAATAAATGTCATCATCAACATTAGAAACCTTTCATTACGATAACGATATTGTCCGAAAATTCGGGGTCGCCTCGCTGGCGTGGGGACTCATTGGCTTTATCGTTGGGCTAACCATTGCTCTTAAACTGATATGGCCGGATTTTCTCGGCTTTATTCCGGAACTGAGTTATGGACGGCTTCGACCGCTGCACACAAACGCAGTGATCTTTGCCTTTGCCGGTAATGCCATTTTCTATGGCGTATACTACTCGCTGCCAAGGCTAACAAAAACCCCCATGTGGAGTCAAAAGCTCAGTCAGATCCATTTCTGGGGCTGGCAGGCTATCATTGTCTCTGCAGTGTTAACGCTCCCGTTTGGTTTTAATACCAGTAAGGAATATGCTGAACTCGAATGGCCAATTGATATCGCCATCACCATCATCTGGGTGATCTTTGGTGTCAATATGATCATGACGATCATGAAGCGCCGTGAAAAGCATTTGTATGTAGCCATCTGGTTCTACATTGCGACCTTTGTGACCGTAGCTGTTCTGCACGTTGTGAACTCTTTTGAGGTACCTGCAACACTGCTGAAAAGTTACCCGATCTATGCGGGTGTTCAGGATGCCCTGGTTCAATGGTGGTACGGACACAATGCCGTGGCATTTTTTCTAACCACGCCCTTCCTGGGAATCATGTATTACTTCATCCCGAAAGCGGCTAACCGGCCGATCTTTTCTTACCGGTTATCGATTGTTCACTTCTGGTCGCTGATCTTTATTTACATCTGGGCCGGACCTCACCACTTGCTGTACACCTCTTTACCCGGCTGGGCTCAGGCACTGGGAACCGTATTTAGTTTGATGCTGATCGCACCAAGCTGGGGCGGTATGTTGAACGGCCTCCTGACCCTGCGTGGCGCCTGGGACCGTGTTCGGGAAGACCCGGTTCTCAAATTCCTGGTTGTTGGTGTAACCGCTTATGGTATGGTTACCTTTGAAGGACCAATGTTATCCATCGCAAATGTGAATGCGATCGCTCACTATTCTGATTATATCATTGGTCACGTACACAACGGGGCCCTTTTATGGAATGGTGGTCTGACCTTCGCGATGCTGTATTACATCACACCGAAGATCTACAAGACCAAACTATACTCCGTTAAGCTGGCGAATATCCACTTCTGGTTCGCAACCATGGGAGCCATCTTTTATGTGATCCCTATGTACTGGGGTGGAATTACTCAGTCGCTGATGTGGAAAGAATTCACCACTGAAGGCCTTCTTCAGTATCCAAACTTCCTTGAAACCGTGACACAGATCATGCCTATGTACGGGTTGCGTGCCATCGGTGGAACTTTGTTCATCATCGGTGCTTCTTTTGGAGCCTATAACCTTTGGAAAACGGCCCGTCAGGGTTCTTTCGTGCATCAGGAAGAGGACGAAGCTCAAGCTATTATTGATCCGGCTGCAGGAACCAAGGAAAAATGGCACCGTCGGTTGGAAGGTCGCCCAATTCAATTCACAGCACTTACTCTTGTTGTGATCCTGATCGGAGGTATCATCGAGTACGTGCCAACGGCACTCGTAGATTCAAACGTGCCTACCATTGCCAGTGTAAAACCATACACACCATTGGAGATCGAAGGACGTGACATTTACATCGCAGAGGGTTGTAATAACTGTCACTCTCAGATGATCCGTCCGTTCCGTTCAGAGACCGAGCGATACGGGGAATACTCCAAAGCCGGTGAGTTCGTGTATGATCACCCATTCCTGTGGGGATCCAAGCGTACCGGACCCGACCTTCATCGTATAGGTGGTAAGTATCCGGACAGCTGGCACGTACGTCACATGTACGATCCAACATCAACCTCTCCGGGGTCCATCATGCCGGCTTACCCGTGGATGTTTACGGAAAAAGCCGACATTGAAAGCATCCCAAATCGAATATCTGCTTTACGAACCGTGGGAGTGCCCTACGTGGCCGATTATGAGGAGCTTGCGATCCGCGATTACATGGCTCAGGCAAATAGCATCGTAAATGGATTGAAAGAAAACGGGTTTGGTGAGATCGAGGGTATCGAGATCACTTCAGACTCCAAGATCGTGGCCATGATCGCATACCTGCAGCGAATGGGAATCGATATCAAGGGTGAAAAGAACCCCTGGGAAGATCTTCCATCAAACGAGCGACTTCAGGCAAACTTTAAACCTCAGGTTGAGGACTGATCGTCATGTATAAAAATGTGCTCCGCGCAATTGAAGATATCGGCATTTACCCCAGCATATCCCTGATCATATTCTTTGTGTTCTTTATAGGATTGATCATTTACCTGATCGCAAAAGGTAAAAAACACTGGGATGATGCCGCTAATCTTCCTCTTGAGGATGACGACAATTTGAACATTAAAAACTCTGAACAATGAAAGTATTTGACGACGAAAAGGATCTGTTACTGGATCATGATTACGATGGGATCAAGGAGTTGGATAACCATATGCCGGTTTGGTGGTTATGGCTGTTTTACTTTACTATAGCATTTGGCATTGGGTATTTGGCCTACTACTACATGCTGGGCGGACCTGATCAACATGAACTGTATGAGATGGAAGTTGCAGCCGCTCAGGAACGCTATGGCCTTGAGCCTGAAGTTGATGAAAGCGGTGAACCGGTTCAATTCGAATGGGCTTATCTTGAAGATCAGGCTCGTATCGATGAAGGCCGTGAGATCTACATGGGTAACAATAACCTTTGCTATACCTGCCATGGTGCCAACGGTGAAGGTTTGGTAGGACCAAATCTGACCGATAATCTTTGGATCCACGGCTGTAGCGCCGAAGAAGTGGCAAGCAGTATCATCGAGGGATATCCCGACCGGGGTATGATCGCTTACGGAAGTGGTGCCCGGTTAACTGATGAACAGGTACAAAGCGTGATCAGCTATATTGCTTCCATTCAGGGAACTGAACCCGCTAACCCAAAAGCTCCGGATCCCCGGGCTACGGAATGTAGTTTATAACCATTTAAAGTGACGGGGTTCTTCAGTAGGCTCCGTCATTTTTTATTTTTAATTCACACTTTCATCAAGAACACACGATATTTTTAAGAGAGTCAGTGGTAATAACAACTAAAAGTTATCATCCTGTATTAGTACTATAAGTATGAGGTAACATTATGGCCAAATTAGAAGAAGAACGTCGCATTGATCAACAAAATTTTCGTGATCACCTTGCCACGGTCAATGAGGAAGGAAAGAGAAACTGGATCTATCCCAAAAAACCCAGCGGTCGCTATTATACCGCCAGGAACATTGTTGCCGTACTTTTACTGGCCTTCTTTTTCAGCGGACCATTCATCACTATAAATGGGAATCCACTCCTTCTTCTGAATATACTTGAGAGAAAGTTTGTGATCTTTGGAGTTGCGTTCTGGCCACAGGATCTGCACCTATTGTTGTTTGGAATGCTGACCTTCATTCTCTTTATCGTTCTATTCACGGCCGTTTTTGGACGGCTTTTCTGCGGTTGGGCTTGCCCTCAGACTATCTTTATGGAAATGGTATTCAGGCGTATCGAATATTGGATAGAGGGAGATTCTGCCGCGCAGATACGTCTCAATAATCAGGACTGGAATTTTGAGAAGGTTCGTAAAAAAGTCAGTAAACATGCCATCTTTTACGGCATAGCTTTTCTGATCTCGAACATGTTCCTGGCTTATATCATAGGAAAAGATCAGCTGTTTGAGATCATTACGGATCCTCCCTCTGAACACGCAGGCGGCCTCGCAGCAATGATCATATTCAGTGGGGTGTTTTACGGTGTATTTGCCTTCATGCGCGAACAGGTATGCCATTTTGTGTGCCCGTACGGTAGGATGCAGTCCGTTATGCTGGATAATAACTCGATCAATGTCATGTACGATTACGTTCGTGGTGAAAGCCGGGCCAGCGTCAAAGACCGATTCCAGCTTGAAAACAGAAAAGCGACTCTTGAAGACCTTGGCTTCAGTGCCGATACGGAGTTTGGAGATTGTATCGATTGCTACCAATGTGTTAAGGTATGCCCAATGGGTATTGATATCCGTAATGGAACACAACTTGAGTGCGTGCACTGTACAGCCTGTATCGATGCCTGCGATTCTGTGATGGATAAGATCGACAAACCCCGCGGATTGATCCGTTATTCTTCGGAACACGCCATTCGGGAAGGCAAACAAAAAGTATTGACTCCAAGAGTTGCCGGATATTCCGGAATTCTTTTAGTTCTCTTAACAACATTCGTAACCCTTCTCACTTTACGACCGGATACTGAAACAACTATTTTACGTGAACCCGGCACCCTGTATCAGGAACTACCCGGCAACCGATACAGCAATATTTATAACGTCAAGATCCTGAATAAAACCTTTGAAGACAAACCTGTAGATATCAGACTGCTTTCACCCAAAGGTGACATTGTGTCTCTTGGAACCGTTGATATGGTTGAGTCTCAAAATTCAGCTGAAGGTCGATTCATGGTTCAGTTAGACGAAGATCAGCTGACAGGTTCACAGACCGAACTAACCTTTGAGGTGTATTCCGGTGACGAAAAATTAGAAACTGTAACTTCCGGATTTTTAGGTCCGGCCAATATTTCCAATGAGTAATTTAATGAAAGAGAAGTTTAACTGGGGATCCGGTATCACAATAGCCATTGTGGTTTTTGTACTGGCTACCCTTAGCACCGTCAGCTACCTGATCAGCCTGGAATTCTACCTGGTTTCTGAGGATCACTATGAAGATGGAGTACAGTATCAGGAAACCATTGATGGTATTCAGAGAGCCAAAAACCTGGATGCTTCGGTTTTGATACTGTTTGATGAGCCAACGGTGTCGATAAAGATCACCTTTCCACAAGCCCTTATAACTGATTCACTATCCGGAAATATAACTTTTTATCGTCCTAATGATCCGGAAAAGGACCGGCGATACAAACTCCAGCTGGATGAAAATGGCCGGCAATCAATTCCGGTTTCTGATTTTGAGGATGGCCGATGGAAGCTGACCCTTGAATGGAAATCAGACTCACTGACATACATCGATCAAAAGAATATCTTCATTTAAAAATGAAAGGCTATACCATTAATCTTCAATATTCAATGATCTTAGCAAGTCCTTAAAGTCACTGAATACAAGGTTTGCCAGTTTGTAACCCTGATCGATCGGATTTTTGGTAAACCATGCAACCTGCCAGTTTGCTTTGGAGCCGCCCACTATATCAGACGTAAAGGAATCTCCAACGTACAAAATGTCCTGTCTCTCATATCCGGTTAGATCTGTGGCATGATCAAATACTTTTGGGTGGGGCTTCATTTCCCCCACTTCTTCTGATATCACAATATGTCGTGCGGTATCTTTAAGGTTGAACCGATCAATTTTCAGCCATTGTGTTTCAGCAAATCCATTGGTGATAATACCCACCTCATATCTCGCGGCGATTCGGTCATAGGTCTCTTTTGCCCCATCGATCCACTCCCAGTGATTCCGGTAATAATTCATGTAAACCTGACCGGCTTCTTCGTGCATGTCCTGATCCACTCCAAGATCCCGGAACGTTTCCTGAAATCTGCGACGGTGCAATTCGTGCCGATCGATCTCTCCCCTGCCATATTCTTCCCATAGGCCTTTGTTGATATGATGATAGGTATCTAATAACTGCCTTTCGGGGATATCCCTGAACATGTCAAAATGTTGATGTACGTCAGACAAACCTGCCCTTTCTGCCTTTTTATGGTCCAGCAGGGTATCATCCAGGTCAAAATAAATGAATTTTGGTTTCAGTTGTGACAATGGAATAGTTTTTGATTATTGTTTAGAGTAAATAAATATTGATAATTTTATTTGTCAATCGGCAAAACAAAACATGTTCTCGCTCGTATTGGGGCATCAAATAAACCACAAATTCAAAACTCATGAAAGCTAAATTTTTTATCATCCTCGGAGTACTCGCACTCCTTGTCTTTTACGGCATCAGTGTAAACAACAGCCT